>JAPLKA010000118.1 GCA_026388315.1 Pseudomonadota bacterium
AAAGTTCCGAAGCCGAACGCGAGCGATTGAAGCCGCCGGAGCGCAATGAGCGTGTTTGAGAGGGATGGTCCGACACCCATGATGATCCTAATGATAAATTTGGGCTAAGTTGTTGTTTCAAGCCGGAAGAACTTTGCAGCTTCTTCGTCGCCGGAACTCAAGAAACTCCAGTAATCCAATCTGTTTAACAATTTGGCTTGAAAGAATTGTAAATTCACATCATTTCAGGTATAAAGTATATCACATGCATACAGTGCTCATAATAGACGATGAAAAGGCAATACTGGACAGTCTGTCCTCCATTCTCCAGGATGAAGGTTTTCAGGTATTCAAGGCAATAGACGGCAATGAAGGGTTGGCTCTCTTTGAAAAGGAAAGACCTGAAGTAGTCCTCCTTGATGTATGGATGCCGGGGATGGATGGCCTCCAGGCGCTGAAACGGATAAAGAAGAAAGACAAGGATGCCATGGTTATTGTTATATCCGGACACGGGACAATATCTACGGCTGTTGAAGCGGTTAAGAGGGGGGCTTACGATTTCCTCGAAAAACCCCTCTCAATAGATAAGGTGTTAGAGGTGATTTCAAGGGGTTTGGGGCTGGACATTGGCAGGGCAGACAAGACTGAAAACGTTAAGGTTGGCATTACAAAGGGCCCGGACACCCGTAAGCAGAAAACAATAGGAAAGAGCATTGTTGTCTATGGGTTGGGGCTTCATTCGGGCGTGAAGACGGGCATGATACTACTACCCATGCCGGAAGACACAGGTATTATATTTGAGCACATGCCGGATGGTGAACGGATACCGGCCTATATCGATTATGTCTTTTCTGTGGGATATGCCTCATCTTTGAAAGGGAAAAATTGCCTTGTCCGTACGATTGAGCATCTGCTCGCAACATGCCACATGTACGGGATCACAAACCTCCTTATAAAGGTAAGCGAGGAGGTGCCTATCCTCGACGGTTCATCGATAGAGATATGTAAAAAGATCGATGAGGCAGGCATTGTGGAACAGCAGGAAGGCATTGAACCTTTGCGGGTGTATGACCCCATCGTGCTCCCCGGCCTTTCAGACGGAAAATACCTCTCAATTGAGCCATGGGATGTATTTGAAATCGATTATACCCTTGAGCACCCGAAGCCCATAGGTATCCAGGAGTATCGTTTTATCGGTGGAAGAGAGAATTTTGTAAACGAAATAGCGCCTGCGAGGACATTCGGCTTTTTAAAGGACTTTGACAGGCTTGAAAAAATGGGTCTTGGCTCAGGCGGGCGAATGAGCAATGTGATTATCCTGAATGATGAGGGGGTAATTAATACAAAACTACGCTTTGAGGACGAGTTTGTGAGGCATAAAGTGCTTGACCTCATCGGTGACATCTATCTTCTTAACAGGCCTATTATCGGCAAGATCACTGCGAAGCAGACAGGACACATTGAAAACATTGCGCTTGTTAAGGCGTTAAAGTCGAAACAGTAGATAAGTATCAGCAAGTATAAGAAAATCAACAGGACGGGGACAAAAATGTTCAGACTTGATCACATAGGACTGGTGACGAAAGATATTGAGGAGCTTGCACATGTTTTTCGCGCATTGGGTCTCAAGGAGATTACGGAATCTATTGAAAACCCGAGGCAGAAGGTGGCGGCATCATTCGTGAAGGTGGGGGATAGAGAGGATGTATACGTAGAAATCCTTGAGCCGACCCGCAACGATTCACCCATTACAAAGTTTCTTGAAAAACAGGGCGGAGGTCTTCATCACCTCTGTTTTGAGGTTGATGATATAAAAAAGACATCCCGTGAACTGGTCGAAAAAGGCTTTAAAATGATTGTTCCTCCGGAAGACTGCGAAGCCTATGATGAAAACCTCAAAAGAGGGTGCAACGATGTCACAAAAATAGCATTCTTTATCGTTTCGGACAGACTTCTCATTGAACTGATAGAAAAAGGTAAGTGAAATCTAACGTGAAATGTGTACTCCTCAATCCCGCAAAGCGCGGGACAATGTGAAACGTGAAAGTATAAGTTCTAAAATACCTTCTGCATCATCTCTTAAAAATACCGGAACAGAGGCCAAAATGGGTGAATCTGAAACTAAGGCGAGGAGATTTTTATCGTCTATGCATACGGGAGGAAGGTTTTTCTTTTTCTGATAGACCTCAATTTTCGGCATATCCGCCTTTTTGTACCCTTCTGTAATGACAATATCCATGTTTGATGCGTATTTTGAAACAATATCTTCGATTGACGGCTCTCTCCATGTGTCTTGAATAATAGCGATCTTTTTCGGGGAAGAGATGATAACGGTATGGGCACCGGCATGTTTGAGCCTGTGTGTGTCCTTACCCGGAGTATCTATCTCAAAATCATGGTGGTGATGTTTTATGACGGCAACCTTAATGCCTTTACTGTCAAGGAGGGGTATCAGCTTTTCGATCAGGGTCGTCTTGCCGGTTTTTGATCTGCCCACAACAGAGAGTACGGGGATCCTTTTATTGGTCATGGGGATTCAGGATAGGGCTGCCTTGGAAAAGTAGAAGTAAAAAGCGACAACCACCAATGCGTGAGTGATTATGCCCTTTTCAATAAGGGAGGGAATTTCAGCAACGGGGACATGGATGACATCTATATCCTCATTGGGATCCAGGTTTTTGCCGGACACCTTTCGCACTTTGTCCACAAGATACGTATGGCTGAGGTTATTAAATATGGCAGGGTTCGGATTTACAGCCCCGAGATATTGCACATTTTCACCGGCATACCCGGTTTCTTCTAAGAGTTCCCGTAATGCCGCCTCCTGGTGGTGTTCATCGTCAACGAGTCCGCCGGGAATCTCCAGTGTAACCTCTTGCGACCCATGCCTGTACTGTTTTATCATTACGATTTCCTGATTTTCAGTAACGGCGATAATATTGACCCAGTCATTGGTTTCTATCGTGTAGAACTGACCTGTATTGTTCGTGCGGGGAGAGACGGCCTGGACCGTTTTTATCTTAAAGACCTTGTAGTCCCTGTCTACATTTGATTCTATGATCTCCCATTCTTTTATCATAGGCTTGAAGAAAAGAAGTTATCACAGAGTTGCTCAGCGTTTCAACTCAAAACATTGAAATGGGGTAAAGGATTATTTTGCGAAGAGCGAATCGTATGCGCCTGCGGCCATCTGCAAGCCAGCTTCGTCCTTTGCCCAATCCTTGTGGCATCCCGTACATGAATTCGGCACCACATTTTTCGGATCTTTTTTGAATGCCTCAAGACTGACGGTTGGTTTTATAATCTTGAAATCGTGAGAATGGATATCTCCTGCCTCTGCTGATGCTGCGGTTTTTACCATATGGCAGCCGGAGCACCTGCTGGTACCTTTTGTCTCCGGTGCATAATTGTGTTTTGTATGGTTCCTTATTGCCGCAGGGTTTGAAAACCTCTTGTCCTTGCCATGGCAGGACAGGCAGAGAGTATTGTTGAAATCTGCCTTTACCAACTGGAACCTTCCAGCCCCTCCATGCGGGTTGTGACAATCATAACATGCTACTTTAGCCTTGAAGTGTTTGCTTTTTAAGAGGTCTATCCATTGCTGGTGGTGTTGTTTGGAGTGTGCTTCCGGGTCTCCCCACAATCCTGGCGTGAATTGATAATAGTTTGCTATGGGCTCACCAAGCTTGTAGGGCTTGTTATCCTTGTCATTCCATGGAAACTCAAAAGAACCGTTCGGAACGCTTGTACCTCTCGTGTGGCACTGACCGCAGCTTTCCAATCCTCTCTCATATGTTATCTTGCGTGGATTAACAATATTACCCTTTGATTTTGGAGACTTTACGTGCTGCGAGCCCGGTCCATGACATTTTTCACAACCTGTATTCAGCTCCACGTATTTTGATTCGTATCCGTCATCCACCTTCTTCAGTTCAAGTCCGGTATTATGACATGCCGCACACTTCATCTCAAAAGAGTTCTTCACGAACAATGCCTTCAGACTGCCATCATCATTATACCAGTTCTGAAGATTGTAGGGAACCCACCGGGAAGTTGCCTGGTTCCACTGAATGGGCAGAATATAGTTATTATTTCCGACTTTTACAAGGTAACGCTGTTTCCAGCCCCATCCTCCATACGTCCTGACGATGTCGTATGTAATTTCTTTAGAAGGATTTTTTGCGTCTACCAGTGTTGTCTGGTAGGTGTTCCCGGCCCCTTTACCCAGTTTAACCGTTACTTCTGGGATATTTCCCGCTTTCAGTTTTACCGGACCTTTCCAGTCCACAACCACAGTATCATTTGCAGGGCTGAGGATTTGCTGAGATTTATTGTGCAGCGTATCTTTCCAGTTATCAGAGATTGCCTTGTGACAGGGCGTGCACTTTGCTGAGCCTGTATAGGTTGCCTGAGCAGTCGCAAGAGCAGGAATCAACACGAGAGCACATGTAAGTAGCAACCATCTAACAAAAATAGCCTTCTTCACCATATTTGCCCCCTTTTGCAGCCATGTAATCATGATATAGTGGAATGGTAGCGGTGATGAAAGATTTTGTCAAGTCAGATTTTGCCTATTACCGGGGCTTGCGTCGCCCCCTCCAGCAGCAAAGCTGCCGGAGCCTCCCCCTCTCGCTCGCATAGCTCGCTGGTAGATATTTCCGATACCGGGGCTTGCGTCGCCCCCTCCAGCAGCAAAGCTGCCGGAGCCTCCCCCTCTCGCTCACTGTGTGAGCTGAATAGATTCCAATACCCGTGGAATGACCTGGATGTTCGGCAAGAATCTATGCCTGAAAAAAACTCAACAAGATAAGCATACCGGATAAAAACGACGAGGAAACAACGTGGTCACAATGAGGTAAATAACGTATGTTTAAGGAAAAGCCCTTACTGCAGCGACAGGTAAAGACGTTTTTATTTTTGGATCAGCTTTCCAGGATAAAGGTAACGTTCAGGGTCACGCGGTACTCAACGATTTTCCCATCCTCTACCTTGCACCGGTGATCACTCACCTTAATACCTGTAATACCCCTCAGTGTTTTTGAAGCCCGTTTAAAACCAACATTTACCGCATCTTCAAAACTTTTCGGAGAAGCACCGATGATTTCTGTTATTCTTGCAACGGTTCCATCGTATTTCATGTATATTTCCTCCTGAGATTATTTTCACAAAGTAGCAGAAAATTTGGATTACGTCAATTGCTTTTTCTGTAAATGTTCGACGCAGCTCAACCTGAATGCAGTTACGGGCATTGATTTTAAGCATTTTTTGATGTAGATTACAAGAATTAGTAATGAGCTATCGGCTAAAAAACCGGAGGATTTGATGAAAAGGATATTCAGCGGGATTCAGCCTACAGGGGAGATTCATCTGGGAAACTATGTGGGTGCAATAAGAAACTGGGTTTATCTGACAGAAGAGTATGACTGCATCTTCTGCGTAGTGGATTACCACGCAATAACGGTGGAATATAGGATTGACGAGCTGAAGAAGAGAACCCTGGAAACTGCTCTTATATTGCTTGCCTGCGGGTTATCGCCGGAGAAGTGCAAAATGTTTGTTCAGTCCCACGTCCGTGAACATACGGAACTTGCCTGGATATTCAACTGCGTGACCCCTATAGGTGAGCTTGAAAGAATGACACAATTTAAGGATAAATCAAGACAACACAGGGCTAACATCAATATAGGGCTTATGGGTTATCCGGTGCTGCAGGCTGCTGACATCCTTGTGTATAAAGCAGGGTATGTGCCTGTCGGTGAAGACCAGGTGCAGCATGTGGAGTTGTCGCGGGAAGTGGCGAGAAAGTTTAATGCAAGGTATGGAGATATTTTTCCTGAGCCCCAGGTGATACTTTCCATGGCGCCCAAAATTCTGGGTGTGGACGGGACAAGCAAGATGTCAAAAACATTGAATAATTATATCGGTTTGCTGGAAGATAAGGATTCCATGTGGGAAAAACTGAGAACAGCCGTTACGGATGTGAACAGGGTAAGAAGAAAAGACCCGGGCAACCCGGAAGTGTGTAATATTTACACGATACACCGTGCCTTTTCTCCAAACGAAACCCTTTTGGAAATTGACAAAGGGTGCAGAACGGCGTCGATCGGTTGTATCGATTGCAAAAAGACTCTTTTTTCCAACATGATGGCAGAATTGGATCCCATAAGGGAAAAGGCCGTTTCGCTCAACAATAACATTGATTATGTCATTGATGTCATAAAAACAGGCGCCGATACCTGCAGGGCAATTGCAGCAGAAACGATGGATGAGGTAAGGAAAACCATTGGCCTCTTTATGTAGTTTATATCATTCCGGCAACTAAACACCGATAGAAGCTCTTAAGTGTTTTTTAAAAAACGAGAAAGAGAGATTTCCGGTTATTAGCTTGACTTTTCCGTGCATCTAAAATAATCTTTTTCTGTGAAAAATCTCTCCATAGGGATGTTCGATTCGGGTATCGGGGGATTGACTGTATTAAAGGAGGTAAGGAAACTCCTGCCCCATGAACATGTTCTTTACCTGGGTGATACCGCAAGGGTTCCTTATGGAAATAAGTCTCCACAGACTATTACAAAATATGCCCTGGAAAGCGCCATCTTTTTGCTCACCAAGGGAATCAAGATACTTGTTATCGCCTGCAATACCTCATCGGCATTAGCCATGAACATTTTAAAGAAGAAGCTTCCTATCCCTGTGCTGGGGGTTATCGATCCAGGCGCAAAAGAAGCGGTTGAACATTCACAAAATAAAAGGGTGGGTATCGTCGGTACGAAGGCTACCGTTAAGAGTATGGCCTATGTAAAGGCAATAAGACGGCTTGACCCTGGCGTTGAGGTCCTGTCAAAGGCCTGTCCTCTCTTTGTGCCTATAGCTGAGGAAGGCCTTGAAGATGATATGATTGCCTATCTTGTGGCGGAAAAATATTTAGAGGAATTTAAAGGGTCCTCCATCGACACCCTTGTGATGGGCTGCACACATTATCCGATCCTGGAAGGGGTCATAAAGACCGTCATGGGCCACGGCGTTACTATTGTCAATACCGGCAGGGAAACTGCAAAGGAAGTAAAAAAATCTCTTGAGCAGAAAAAGATTATCAATGATACCGGCAAGGGGGGTTCTGAATATTTTGTAACAGATTCACCTGAATCTTTCCAGGAAATTGGCAGCCGCTTCCTTGGAGAGGATATAACACATGTAAAATTCCTGAAAAGCCTCGATTATAAAGACTATCTCCTTTTTCCATGATTGTTCATGTTTCGTTAGCAATACCCGTATCAAAGACATTCTCATACTTCGTCCCCCGTCAGTTTGAATTATTCATTAAACTGTACATGAGGGTAACGGTTCCTTTCCGTAACAGGGTCCTTACGGGATACGTTGTCGGAGCGGATAACGGGGACGATGATTCTTTGAAGGAGATACTTGGTGTAGTAGACATATTCCCGTTATTTAACGAATCGCTCGTATCGTTAAGTTTGTGGGCATCCCATTATTATGCTACCCCGTTAGGCTTGATTCTCAAGTATGCTGTCCCGTTAAACCTCCAGATAGAGCAATATCTTCTTGTAAAGTCCCTGTGTGACCACACATCTTCCTTGAATGGCATTTCCTTGAAAAAGGTTTTAAGGTCTGCAGGCAGAGACGCAGTCTTGAACCTTTACCATAAACGGGAGATAGATCTTTATGATGTATTTACAGGCAAACCCTTTACTTCACTCGTGCAAGAACCCGGGCAGGTCCAAAAACACGATAAAATACTCTATCTGGGCAGTATAAATGACCGCATGGAGCATTATCTTATGCTCATATCGCAACATATTGCAGGTGGGGGGAATGTCCTCATGCTTCTCCCCGATTACCATGCCTCCGGGAGGTATTATTATAAAATTCTTGTCGAGAAGTTTAAAGGTAATGTTTCCTGGTATGGTTCACCAGGAAAGGCAAGGGCCCGCATGGAAACATATTTCAAGGCACGAAACGACGGAGGTTTCGTGATATTGGGTAACAAGAGCGCAGCCTTCCTGCCATTGCTGAATAACGGACTCATTATTGTGGAGAGGAGCGAAGGAGATGAATACAGAAATGAGGAAGGTGTCAAATTCAACGCATGGATAATCGCCTTGAAAAGGGCAGAGATAGAGAATATTCCTATTGTATTCGGGAGTATAGCCCCGCCATTGGAAATATATAAGGGTATTGGAGAAGGAAAATTCCGCATCATTGATAATGCCGTATCAATAAAAAGGGAAGACATACATATTGTCATGAAAAGGAATCTGTCTATCCCTGGAAAGTTGCCGGGAGAATTCACAGAGATTGTGGGGGATGCCATAGCAAAGGGTGAAAATGTTGCCATATTCACGCCGAGAAAGGATTACGTATCACACCTTTTTTGTCTCGAATGCAAAACCCCGTTTCTGTGCACCATTTGCGGGGGACCGTTGAGCTATCAAAAAAGAAGTAATGTGCTCATATGCTCAGCCTGCGATAAAAGTATCAACTATGAAGAAAAATGCCCGCATTGCAATAGCGAACTCATCCGTTTTTCTCAAACAGGCGCTGAATATCTGGAAGGAAAGCTGAAGGATGCTTTTGCCCAATGCCGGATAGTAAAAGTCACAGGCGAGACCCTGGAAGGGGTGGTGAAGGGGGAGGCTCTGGATGAACCGTTCCCCGGCCAGAACCGTTCCGGGACAGGCAAACCGCTTAATCCGACAATTTTCATCGGTACCCAGGCGCTGTCGAAATTATATGCGGTAGATGTCAAACTCCTTATCCTTTATGGATGGGAAGAATTAATGAGGATTTCCGGTTACAGAGCCACTGAAAAGATGTATCAGGTTCTCATGAATCTTATTGATGTATTACGGCCTGAGCGTATCTGTTTTTTTATGGATGAAAAGAAGTCAGTTGAACTGAATTCCTTTATTAGTGTAAGGTCGTTTTATCTTAATGAGCTTCAAAAACGAAAGTTTGCGGAATACCCCCCATACGTGAGACTCTTCCTTATTGAGGTAGAGAAAAAGGACCGGGAGATGGGCCAACGGCTTGTAAAGAAAATACAGTCTTTCCTGGAGGAAGAAGGTTTCGGACAAGGCATAACCGGTCCCCTCATTCAAAAGAGGGGATATCGCTACCAATATAAAATGATTTTGAAAATTCCTGAAAACGAATCTATTTCACAGGGGCTTTTGGCTCTCTACAATTTTTCGGGTGTCCGCATTGAACCCGACCCGACTATCATATAGATACCCACGGGGCAAGTCCCGGTAATAGCGATAAAAAAAGGAGGCATGTGCTATGCCCCCTTTTTTATTTATACACTATTAACTACTTCTTTGCCGGTGCTGGTGCCGGTGCTGGTGCGGGAGCTGGTGCAGGAGCCGGTGCTGGTTTGGCTTCAGCCTTTGGGGCTGCTTTCTTAGCTGCCTTTTTCACTGACTTGCCGACTACCTTGGCAACCTTCTTACCATCTTTATCGATGTAAGAAATGACAACGACTTCACCCTCTTTAACTTCTTTGGCATCCTTGTATACTTTCCACTTCACGTCTTTGATGTCGTAGATTACATCATCGCCCTTCTTGTCTTTCACGACGATGATCCCTTCTTGTTCGCTGATTTTCACAACCTCGCCGGCCGCCTTCATTGCTTTGACCTTTGCTGGTTTGTCAGCCTTTACAGGGGCTGCCTTTTCCGCTGCAGGAGCTGCTACCGTTTTGTCAGGAGCTGCTGCCTTCGGTGCCTGTGCAAATACGGCTGTCACGAATGAAACACTGATTAACACTGTGAGAGCAATCATTAAAACTTTCTTCATTTTGGTTCCTCCTATTTTTTTTGTTAACTTCATATACATTTTTATTATGCATATGCTGTGCCACCAAATAAATTGGTTATAATCATTATGTATTGATGATTTTAATGGTGACGGTTGGGATTGATTATTCGTAAAATAACGGAAGGGCGGTCTTACTTGTTCGTGTAATCAAGAATGTCTCCCTTTTCCTTCATCTTCTTGACCTTGAACCATAATTTGTCATATGACATATTGAGGAGTTTCGCTGCAAGGGATATTTTGCCTTCTGCTTTTATGACCGCCTTCTTTATGAATTCCCTTTCAATCTCTTCAAAGTTCAGTCCTTCGTCGGGTATTTCAAAATGTTTTGAGAGGTTTCTTCCGCTTTCCTGCTTTACCTCTTCAGGCATATAATCTATGCTGATGGTATCTTCTTCACACATGATGTAGGCCCTTTCCGTCACCGATTCGAGCTGTCTTACATTACCCGGCCAGGAATATTTCATCAGGAGTTGTAATGCTTCATTGGAAATACCCTTTTTCCCCTCATGGTTTTCGTTCAATTTTTTTAAGAAATGTTCCACAAGAAGCGGGATATCCGCCATTCTTTCTCTTAAAGGGGGTATCGAAAAGGCGATCACGTTTAATCTGTAATAAAGGTCTTCGCGGAATCTACCCTTTGCTATCTCTTCCTCAAGTCTTTTGTTCGTTGCTGTAATAATTCTAACGTCGAGCTTGATATTTTCCTTACCCCCGATTCTGCGAACTTCCCTTTCCTGGATGGCCCTCAAGAGTTTTGCCTGGGTATTGAGCGTTAAATCGCCTATTTCGTCAAGGAACAGGCTACTCCCGTTTGCCTGTTCAAAGAGTCCCGCATGACGGGTCAGCGCACCGGTAAACGCTCCCTTCTCGTATCCGAAAAGCTCGCTCTCAAGGAGCGTCTCAGGTATGGCAGCACAATTAATCGCAAAGAAGGGCTTGTTTTTCCTCGGACTGTTATAATGGATGCTCTTTGCAAAAAGTTCTTTTCCAGTGCCGCTTTCACCGTAAATGAGGACCGTTGAATTAGTCGGGGCAACCTTTTTCACAATCTTGAAGAGTTCCTCCATTCTCCCGTGGACGCCTACGATGTTATCAAGGCTGAACCTGTCGTGAAGCTGGTCCTTCAGCATGATATTGTCTTTCAGGAGTTTGACCTGGTTCATGGCATTGCTGATTACGATAAGCAGTTGGTCTTTTTCAAAGGGTTTTTCAAGATAATAAAAGGCGCCAAGCTTTGTGGCCTCTATAGCGGACGGGATTGAGCCATAGGCAGTAATAATAATGGCATGACATGTCCTGCCAACCCTTTTTACCTCTTTAACCACTTCTGTGCCGTCGATGTCCGGAAGCCTTAAATCCGTTACCACCAGATCAAAGGAACCGCCTTTAATCTGCTCAATCGCCTTTTTGCCGCAGTCCACGTCCTCCACAAAAAAACCTTCCTTTGTGAGGATGGTTTTGATAATGCCTCTCTGGTTATTATCATCTTCCACTAAGAGGATATTGCCTTTATCAAGCTTCACGATACGGCACCTTAATTGTAATTGTTGTCCCCTCGCCCACCTTGCTTGCTATTGCTATTGTCCCGCCATGTTCTTCTACGAACCGTTTTGTAACGCTCAGACCAAGTCCGATGCCGAGCTTTTTTGTAGAATAGTATGGCTCAAAGATTTTATCAAGCTCTTCAGGCCCGATGCCCCCGCCATCATCAAGGACAGAGATGCAGGAATAGGAATCTTCCCTGCCGCATTCAATGTGCACAGCACCTTTATCGTCAATAGCCTGAATGGCATTCAACAGGAGGTTGGTGACACATAGCCTCATATATTCCCGGTCGCAATATATAGGCTGGCTGTTTTCTTTACAGGTTACCCGGATGTCTATGCCCTTTCTTACCTTATCCTTTAAAATAAAGAGCACCTCGCTTATGAGGGCTTCCGGTTCAACGAACTCCTTGTGCAAGGTTATGGGTTTGCCAAGGAAAAGAAAATTGTGGATCAGTTCATTCACTCTGTAAATTTCCTTTGTCACATCATCGAGAAGCTTAATGAGCCCTTCCTTGTTTCTGATATTCTCCTCTAAGATCCTTTCTTTGATATGCCCGACTGATAATGATAAAAAGTTAAGGGGGTTTCTGATCTCGTGGGCTATTCCTGAAGATAGTTGACCTATCATTGAGAGCTGTTCGGTTTTTTTCAATTTTTCTTCCAGTTCCTGTCGTTCGCCAAGTTTATCAACCATCTCATTGAAACTCCGGATGAGCACACCTATCTCGTCCTTACGGTGACTCTTGTCCCTTATCTTGACCAACTCGCCCTCAGCGATCCTTTTACTTGCCCGCGCTATTCTTTTAATAGGCTCTGTATATTTGTCTGCAATGAGAAGGCTCACGATGATGCCTATACTGAAGACAAAGACGGTGCTCAATATCCTCTTTAAGTGATTCTTTTGCGAGAGGAGCTTGTAATCATCCAGCACCATATTGATATGGATATACCCAATGTTCTGTCCTTTTACCGATACGGGCATTATTATATTGTAGAGGCGTTGTGTTTCCTTTTTGCTCTCTTCACCAAGGCGGGCCGTAATCATCAAATCCTTTTTTCTCCAACTCCTTTTTTCACCTATCTTTTCCTTTGTCCCTATCTTTTTTGGGTCAGAACTTGCAATGACTTCCGAACTGTCACTTAAAATCGATATCTCTTTAATGCCCTTTTTATTCAACATATCCACGTAGCTTTTCAGCCTTTCCGTGCTGCTGCCTTTATAGGTCAATTCTTCCACGCTGATCTGAATGGCCTTTGTAATATCGTCTATATTTTCCGTTACCTTATCGATAATCATATCTTCTGTTCTCGAATAGATGATTGATAAAGAGCTTATGGAGATAACGAGAAGGAAAAGCAGGATGAGCAGGAGTTGTGTCCTCAGGGACAGGCTTCGGAAAATGTCTTTTATGGAGGAGATGATGTTCAGTTTAATCATTTTTTTACTAACGCCACTGCATATACCGCTATACCTTCTTTGCGTCCTGCAAAGCCGAGTCCTTCAGTGG
Source organism: Pseudomonadota bacterium (assembly GCA_026388315.1). Taxonomy (NCBI): domain Bacteria; kingdom Pseudomonadati; phylum Pseudomonadota; species Pseudomonadota bacterium. The sequence continues at coordinate 12,872 of JAPLKA010000118.1, forward strand.
TTTTTCCTTTTAAACCCACCTGTGCCGGATCTATCTGAAGAATGTTTGATATGGTTTCGATCATGATTTTTCTATAAGGGAGGATTTTTGGTTCTTCTGAAACAACAACGGCGTCTATGTTTTCAATTTTAAACCCCTTGTTTTTTAACAGTTTGCCAACGAAAGATAAAATGTTTCCGCTCTTTATGTTTTTAATACCCTGGTCTGAGTCAGGGAAGTGAAGACCGATATCGCCTTCAGAAATGGCACCAAGGAGGGCATCGCAGATTGCGTGTATCAGAACATCACCATCGGAATGGCCCAGCAGGCCTTTGTTAAAGGGAATTTCGATCCCTCCGAGGAATAATTTCCTTCCCTCCACCAGGCGATGCACATCGTATCCGATCCCGACTCTCATGAGATTTATAATGATTGCCCTGAACTTATTATCATACACTGCCTTTTAACTGGGAGAGCATGCCTTTCGCAATAATGAGGTCTTCAGGTGTTGTTATTTTGATGTTATAGGGGGAGCCTTCGATGACTTTTATCTTTTTACCCATATGTTCGAGGAACGTTGCATCGTCATAACCGTAGAGCTTCTTGCTCATGCCATCTCTGTATGCCTTTATTATGAGGTCATATTTGAATGTCTGGGGTGTTTGAACATTCCACAGGGAATCCCTTTCCAGGGTTTTCATAACAAACCCCTCCTTGGAAACTGTCTTTATCGTGTCCTTTACGGGAAGGGCAGGTATCACTGCATCAAACATCTCCATCAAAAAAATACCTTTTTCTATGAAGGAAGGCGATACAAATGGACGTGCACCGTCATGAATAATAACGATATCGCAGGGGTTTTCAATGGCTTCAAGCCCGTTCCTCACCGAGTCCTGTCTCAACCGTCCACCTATGACGAGTTTCAATACCTTGTTGAATTTATATGTCTCCAGGATTTCTTCCTGCATAATCGGGAGGTCTTTCTGGTTCACCACGAGATAAACCCCGTCAACGGGTCTGCATTCTTCAAAGATCTGCAAGGTGCGGACAATGATTGGCTTATTGTCTAAGAGAAGAAACTGTTTATTCGTAGCTGTGCCCATCCGTTTGCCGGCTCCGCCTGCCAGTACGATTGCGAGCGTTCTCATAATTATCTCACCTGTTCTTCCAGTTTGTATTCGTCAGGGAAATAGAACTCCCGTTCGGCCTGTTCTTTGAGTTTTGCGAATATCATTCTGCCTGATGTGGTCTGTAAAACACTCGTTACAACCACGTCGACAGCCTTGCCGAGTAGCTTCTTGGCATCATCGACAACAACCATCGTTCCATCGTCAAGATACCCTATGCCCTGTCCTTGCTCCTTACCTTCTTTCATAATGCGGGTATTCATGTGTTCCCCGGGAAGTATGGCTGGTTTCAATGATGTTGCCAACAGGTTCACATTCAATACTTCCACGCCCTGAAGCTCTGCTACCTTGTTGAGGTTATAGTCGTTGGTCAGTATCTTGCCGTTTAATTTTTTTGCAAGTGCAATAAGCTTTGTATCCACATCTTTCAGTTTTGGAAAATCATAATCTACTATTTTTATTTTAACAAAGTTCTGTTTCTGCAGTCTGTGGATCACATCAAGACCCCTTCTTCCCCTTGTTCTTTTCATCGGTTCCTGGTTGTCCGCAATATGCTGGACCTCATAAAGAACAAACTGAGGGATAATAAATGTCCCTTCCACGAACCCTGTCTCGCATGCATCAGCAATTCTGCCGTCAATGATAGCGCTTGTATCTACTATTTTAACATTCTCAGCATCTTCCATCTTTTCAAATAAAGGGAGCTTTGAAAGGTCAAGCGTCTGGGTTTTCTTTGCCCCGATCCTGAAGCCGAGATACCCCATAACGAAATAAATGAGCACATAAATGGGTAGTGTGATAGGTACGTCTTTTATAATTGCCAAGAGGAGCCTTGAAATAAAAAGATTTGCGATGAGCAAGCTCAGAACGAGGCCTGTCATGCTTCCAATGATTGTCTTGAGGGGGATGTCCTTGAGCTTTTCTTCTGCCTTAATGATAAGGTAACCGATGGCAAGGCCGCAGATGGCGCCAATCAGACCCAATAAGTTACTTCCGAAAATCTCTTTTACGATGAAATGACTTGATACGGTGGTTACCGCTACCAATACAAGTTGAATGAGTATTTCCACAAATCCTAATCCTTATAATTTTTAGAGAAAATACCTTCTATCTCTCCCTCAATCTCATCTTCCTGTTTATCCAAGGCAATGGACAACTCTTTTTTAATTAAGTTTCTTGCAATTTCAAACATTTTTTTCTCACCAAAGGAGAGTTCTTTCCATACTTTCAGGCTGTAGAGTTCCCTGAGCACCATTGCAACCTCGAAGATTGAACCGCTCTTGATCCGCTCCATGTATTCCTTGTACCGTCTGTTCCATGGCGCATTATCGTGCACCACATTCCTGTCCTTTAATATCTCATAGACCCTGCTTACCTCCCCCGAGTCGATTACACACCGGAGCCCTGCGGTGTTCATTCCATCTACCGGAACCATGATTGTCATGTCAGTATCAAGGATTCTCATGATGTAAAAAGCCTGTTTCATGCCTGAAAATTCTTTTTCCTCAATCGACTCTATCTTCCCGACACCATGGCCTGGATAAACAGCCACTTTTCCTATTTCGAACATGATCCCTCCATTCATATTACAGATTTTTCCCTTTTATCCCGATATTCTACCATATTTTTGATAAAATTCAAATAAGTATTTGTTTTCAGTAAGCATTTAGCGATCAGTTTTTTGCAATTATCATGAACACCAGGGCTTACGTATCTCGTTTTTCGTATACATGAAAGCTGAAGGCTAATGGTTTTGGGCTGTTTTACCGTTTGCGAGAAAAATACATTGATGAACAGGGAAAATTTCATTATAATCAATCGAATCAGCTAATAGCTGTTAGCGATTAGCCTTAATACAGTAAAGCACGAGAATCATTGAAGCAATTAATTTTGGAAAACTCCATATCGAAAAGGCAATCGAATATATAAAATGAAATTTAAAAGGCTTGAGCTTTTTGGTTTTAAATCCTTTCTGAACAGAACAGTCTTCCAGTTCAATGACGGCATTACCTCAATCGTGGGGCCTAATGGCTGCGGCAAGAGCAATATTGTTGACGCCATTGTCTGGGCCTTAGGTGAAAGGGGCACAAAATCCCTGAGGGTTAAGGACATGGGGGATGTCATCTTCCACGGGAGCAATGGGAGGCGGCCTGTAAACATCGCTGAAGTGAGCATAGAGCTCGCAGACCTGGACAAAGAATACGTAATCAAAAGGAGAATTTACAGGGACGGCCTCAATGAGTATTCATTAAACGGTAACCAGGTAAGACTTAAAGATATACAGGATTTTTTACTCGGCACAGGTATCGGATTAAATTCTTACGCCATCGTGGAACAGGGCAGAATAGAACACTTTATACAGATGAAGCCCCACGAGAGAAGGGTTGTTATAGAAGAGACCAGCGGCATTACACGTTTCGAAGAAAAAAAGAGGGAAGCCATTACAAGGCTGGAAGAGGTAAGGGGAAACCTGGAGAGGGTTGAAGATATCTATAGTGAAGTGGTGAAATCCCTCGAAAAGGCAGGGATCGAATGGAACAGGTGGAAGACATATAAACTGCTCATTGACAAAAACTCTGAAATTGAATCCTGGATACTTATTGATGGTTACGTGAAATTGACAAAAAGAATGGCAAAAATGCAGGAACGACAGGTAGACCTCGATAAGGAAATCGCTGCAAGGGAAAATGAGAAAAATGTTTTAAAAAGTGAACTTGAGACCAAAGAAAAGGAATTTTCACTCACCGACAGCATTTTAAGGCAACTCGAGGTTGACATAAAAGGCAAAGAAAAGGATATGGAGAGCAAGCTCCTTGAGGTCGACTATCTCAATAGAGACAGGAAAAGGTTGGAGGATGAGGTGAATGGACTCATCAACAGCAGGAAGGAGATAGGGGCTAATATCGAGAAATGCAAAGTGGAAATAGAGGCAATTAAAGGGGAGGCAGAGGCGATTACTGTCTCATTAAAAGAGGGCGAAGGCAGGGCGGACCATCTGACAAAAACCATTGACGAATTTAAAAACACCAGAGAGGCACACGAAAAAAGCGTTGAAGAGGAGAGGGTCAAACTGTTCGTTACTATGAGCACGATCACCGACATAAAAAATTCTATTTCTGATATCGAAAGAATGGCCAAGGAAAAGGAGAAAAGAGAGGCCAAGAGGATTGAAGAAAAAGAGAAACTCGCACAAAGACTGGGCGTTTTAGAGGCAAAGCATAAGGAATTCGAAGGCAGGCTTGAAAGTGATACACGTACAAGAGAAGCCATTACACTTAAAGAGCAGGAAGCATCACAGCAGAAGGAAAACCTCGCAGGCTCAATCGCAAAGGTAAAGGGTGTCATAGAGGCACTGAAAGGGGAAAAGCGGGGGAAGGAAGAGTTCTTGAAACAGATGAGCAGCTTACAGGAGACGAAAAAGGAAGGCCCGCCTGACACAAAAAAACTGATTGACATGATACGTGTTGATGAAGGGAAAGAAAAGGCCCTGGAGAGGTTTTTTTACAGAGAAATGGATTATTATGTGTTGTCCGAAGGGGATACAAAATCTATTTCCGAAAAGATAAAGCAGTATAACGAAAATTATATATTCTTCCCTGAAAAAGGTATGGCAAGACTCAGCGATAATGAGGTTGCTATCGATGTGAAGTGGATTGCCGGTGTAGAAGATGCCCTTGAGAGAATAGGGAAGGGAGAGGAAGGGATATTCCTCAATGAAGACCTTTATATAGATTCAAGGGGATTTATATTGCAGGAAAGGGCAGCAAAAAAGATCGATATAAAGCAATTCAAAGAGCGTAAACGCGCTGAGAGAGAATTAAAGGCAATAGAGGTAGAGTTCAATGAACATGTATCTTCTCTTAAGACAATCGAGATGGAATTCATCCGTTCAAGCGACATGCATAAAAAAATACGATTTGAACTGGAGAGAAAAGAGGAGTCCATAAAGGGCATCGAAAAAGAGATGGCCGTTCTGGATGCCGGGATAAGGACGGCAGGGGAGAGATTCCACGAGCTGGACACAAGGATCGATTTTTCTGAGGATGCTCCTCCCCGGGCAGCAGATGATCTCCTCCTGGAAAAAGAAAGGCATGAGAGGACGAAAGATACAGTGGAAGGCAGGATAAAATCCCTTAAAGAAACCCTCGACAGGATAAAAAAGGAGCATGAAAGCGTATCCTCGCAATGGCATGAGGTATCGATCAATAATGAACGGAAAAGAAACCGGATCAGGGCACTCCATGAAGACATAGAGAGGAAGGAGTTGTTCATAGCAAACCTTATTGAAGACGGTAACACACGGTGGCAAAGGATAGAAGCCCAGAAGAATGACATGATTGAACGTATAAAAAAGATAGAAATAGTAGAGAAAGACTATGATGGGTTGAAAACAACATCTGAGAAGCATATAAAGAGATACGAAGAACTGAAGGCTGTATCGGGCACCCTTCATATGGAGAAACATGTTCTTGAGGAAAAGATGGAAGGTATTTCCAAAGAGATTGACAGGATACGGAACAGGAAGGAAAATATTGAAAAGGAATTGGCTATTTTAAACGAAAAGCAGGATGCTATTTCTGACAGGCTTCAGACAACACACGGCATTAATCGGCCCGAGCATGTCAAGGTTCCCCTGAGTATGGACCTGGAAAAAGAGAAAGAAGTCCTGGATAAAGAAATTTCTGACCTCGGAGAGGTAAACTTTCGGGCTGAAAAAGAATATGAGGAATTGAAGGATAGGGCATCATTTCTCGAGAAGCAGAAGGAAGACCTTAAAAATGCAATGGATTCACTAAAAAAAACCATAATAAAAATAGATAACCTGTCCAAAGAGATATTTTCTGATACCTTCGATATGGTCAACGATGCATTTAAGCGCTTTACCGGCATGTTGTTCAAAGGGGGTAAGGGTTATCTCGCCCTCAACCAGGACAATATCGGGGTGGAAATATATATGCAGCCACCTGGTAAAAGGGTTGCCCGGATGGAGCTTTTGTCCGGCGGTGAAAAAGCCCTCGTTTCTCTCGGATTTTTGCTTGCCCTCATGGATACAAAACCGTCTCCTTTTTCACTCATGGATGAGATCGACGCACCCCTTGACGATGCCAACCTCATGTCATTAATGGAAATTATCCAGACGATCAGTAACAAAACCCAGATAATCTTCATAACCCACAACAGGATCACCATGGAATCCTCGCATACCATCTATGGCATCACCATGGAAGATGAAGGCATCTCAAAGGTCGTATCTGTCCGACTATAAAATCAGTGAATAGTGAACAGTGGATAGTCGTCAGTTAAAACCTCTCAACAGTTCACATCGTATCGAGTGCAGGTAAGCCTTGTCTTTAAACCATTCACCATTCATTAACGACAAAGGGCCTTTAGTCTGCATTTCATGTATCCTGTATACAGTATGTACAATCTTTCACATGTTTATTTTCTTCAATATATTCAGGTGGTTGCTTTTGGGTATCGAAAATAATATGTGATGTAGATCAATTTTTTATTGACATTTTTATCTATAAGGCTATCATAATAGGAAATGAGAAGGAGAATGGGGGTTATTGTTTGTGTACATATTCGTACAGATTTATCTCTATCTTGTCATTTCGTTTTTAAGTTTATTAATCAAAATACCTTGAAAGGGGGTGAGTTATTACATTATTGATTCCTTTAAAAATTAAAAGGAGGGTTTATTATGCAACAAGTACCGCCTGAAGTAGTAGCTGATTTAATGTTTTCATGGTATGTATGGGCCTCGGTTTTTGCCTTTGCCTTTCTATTTACCATCATTGGAACACATCTTGTAACGAGGGGGTGGAAAGAATGAATCCTACAGCATTGAAGTTTTTACCCATTCCAACACCGACTACAGAGATGATTGTATCGGGAAGTTTAGCCGTGGCCATACTGCTCCTCGTTTCCGTGCTCCTCGGCCTTGCAGGAAGAAAAAAAATGACCAAAGGCAGCTTCGATGAGTATCTCGTCGGAAAACGCGATTTGGGTCCCATCATTACCGGCGCCGCACTTTCCGCTACCTACATCTCAGGGTGGGCCTTCTGCGGCAGCACCGGCATCGTCTACGCCCTAGGTTTTTCCGGCATGTGGTTTGCCGGCATCTGGAGCCTCATCGGCATCATCCCCTGCATCTGGCTCGGCGCCTTGAAAACACGGGACTTTTCCAAGAAACTCGGCGCAGCCACGCTCCCTGAAACGATCGGCAGGAGATTTGAATCAAAGGCTCTCCAGACCGTTGTGGCCATATCGATGCTCTTTTTTCTCTTCCTCTATTCCGTGGGTCAGTTAAAAGCGGGCGCCACCGTCTGGTTTGCCATGACAGGACTTGCACCGCTGTGGTGTCTCCTGCTCTCGGTCTTTATTGCCTGGCTCTATATGGTGCTCGGCGGCTATGTGGGCAACCAGTATGCAATGGCCTTACAGGGCCTCGTGTTCTGCGTGGTCGGCACCGTCCTTGGTCTCTGGGCCATTATCTATGCAGGCGGTTTCTATAATGTGACCGCTGGTCTTGCAGCCCAGAACCCGAGCCTGATGGCGCTCATCAACCCGAAGCTTCCGAAGCTCGGTTTTACACAGCTTATGTCGAGCTGGGTCGGCATCCTTGCCACACCGGTCATCTTCTTTACCATGGCTGTGGGTTTTCCCCATAACGTAAGCCGGTTCCTCGGCATGAAGAAGGTCACCAAGAAGGACTACTGGTGGCTGGTATTCATCGTATGGCTCTTTACCGGTATCCCCATCATGCTCGACTGCTCAAGCAACGGCCTTGTGGCCCGTCTCCTCTATGGGCCGACACTCCTCCAGGCTGCAACGATTCACGGCCAGCCCAATGTCTTTAAGGCTGACCTTGCAGCGCCCTTACTTGCTCATGCTCTGGGCGGTCCGTGGCTCCTCGCAGCATACACGGCAGGGCTCTTCTCTGCGGCCCTCTCGACCCTCGCAGGTATGGTCTTTATCATGAGCGCCAATGTGACCAAGGATATTATCAAACTCTGGAAGCCGAGTGTATCAGATAAGTCCATGCTCTATCTCGGGTATTTCCTCATTGCCCTCTTCCTCTTCCTCCCCTTCTACTTTGTGCTCGTCAACCCGCCTCCACTCCTCTCCATCTTCATGGGGATGGCGGCCATGGGTCTCGGCGCCGTCTTCTTCTTCGTCACAGCCATTTCCTATTACTGGAAAGGGGCAACGAAGTGGGGCGCCATGGCGTGCGTTGTCTGGGGTACCGTATTTACTCTCTACGGAAGCTGGGCTGTGCTGTACAAGAAGATGTACGGTATGGGCAGCTATGAGTGGTTCCTCGTCTTAAGCTGCGGGGCCATCTACTTTCTCGTGAGCTTCATGACAAAACCGCCGTCAAAACAACTCATTGATATGCTCTGGGGAAAACAGTCGGATTAAGCAACAATAGCAGAACAATAACAATCATTGAGAGGGGCCTTCGGGCCCCTTTTTTTAACCAAGATTTTTCAATCAGGATGAGCATATGTGCCGGGCTATTGGCTATTGCCCGCAAACAACGGGGTACTATTCGTCATGACGGACGAGGGATGCTGGATGGCTGTGAACCGTGAACAGATTTAAAGCTATTCACTATTCACTATCGACTATTCACTGCCTTAAACTATCGGCTATTCACTGCTTTTCATTATCCTTCTTTTCAGGACACGCAACCCGGTAGAGGGCTTCGTGAATCGTGTCCTCGGGGATCGCCTTCCAGTCCTTGTATGAGCCTGACTTGGCATAGTCAAGGGTGGCCCCTTCCTGGGTCAGCTCAAAGACCTCAAGGATGCAGAGTTCTTTTGTCTTGCTGAAACAGTTGAGTCCATAGAGCACTGTCCTTGAACTGAGTTTATCAAAGTCTTTCAGCGAAAGCCGTGCCTGCCGGCGTTCTTCGATACACCGCTTCTTCCCTTCTTCGCTATACACAAGACGCGTTTTTATGCTGAAGATATCGGGAAATGCCTTGCCTGATCCGTCAAAGCGGTAGAAGTGATCGCCGTCTTGATCAGTCCCGTATTTCTTCCAGTCGGTGCTTTTCGCATCATATATTGCCCTGTCGGTCGGCACCGGCTGCTGTGCCGCCTGCTCTTTGAGCCACATGATAATCCCGACGCAGATGATCAGTACGACCCCCGTGAAGAGCATGGCCTTGAGATGATGCCTCTGCTTTATTTCTCCTCCCATGTATGACCCCCTTTTTCTATGTGATAAGACAGACATGCCTGTCTGACGCTCTACTTCCCTGCAACCTGTGAAGAAAAAGGCCGGGACTGAGCACTACACTTCAGTTCTGGCCTTTTCAGTAATAAACGCTATGATCGGTTATTGTTCCGGTTAATGGAGCACATCAGGGACTTCGGAGGTATCCTTTACCAGACCAGGAGAAAGCTCAAAAAGACTGTCAGAAACGCTGCCCTTCTTGATGTTCTTATACTCGACGCTCCAGTTTGAACCAACGACCCTGACGGGGAAATTATACTCCGTTGAAAACCACTGCTGTATCGTCTCCGCCTTATTACCCTTTTTTGCGGTTACTTCATACTTCTTTGCCGTGTAACCGTTCACCGTCTCTGTACCGACCAGCTTTCTTGCGGTCTCGCCAAATATCTTTTCCTCGATAGTCGGCTTCATGTCCGGCGTCAGTTTTGCTTCCAGGTACGTCTTCTCTGCGCTGTTGACCTGCCAGAAGAGACCTTTGTCTCCCCTGACGATTGTATAAAGGGGCGTACTTCCTTTTTCCACACGGCACTTGCTGCCCTTTACATATATCTTGCCGTTTCTCGTTACCTTTCCTTCCTTGGTTATCATGTCAGCCGTGAGATCAGCGGCAAATGATTGTGAGAACATAACGAATAAGAAAATGAAAACGCTGCATACCAATAACATATATTTTTTCATCGTTCCTCCAGTAGTGAATAATTTCACTACTTGTACATCAAACCGGCCAAATAATCAACACAATAAAATAGTCTTTTTCCCCAAGTAAAATCAGTGGGTTAGCCGGCAGGATCAATATGCTGAATATAGGAAAATGAAAAAATTATATGTATACAACGGCCAGGCTTTATTTAGCCGCAGACGGACGCAGACAAAAGCTGGACAGTATTTTATATCGGCTGCCGACCTGGCACCCGATATACTCCATGCCCTTCGGGCAGAGTGAAAATATAATATATTCGCGCGTTAGGGCTGAAAGTTTTGACCCGCCATTGTCGGCGGGGCAAAAAACAGAATCTCTTGTCCGCTTCTGTCCGCATTGTCGAGCGACAGCGGGCGGCAAAACCAGAGACGAGGGTAAGGCATGAATGCAATATACGATAGAGGCTGTTGAAATGCCGGTACGATTAGGTGTATGATGGTGAATCAACGGTATGAAGCTGCTCATGTTCTTTCTCTTTGCCATGATATGTTCAGTTGTCCTTTCCAATAGCGCGAAAGGTGCATCCATCTCTGGTCCCCTCCGGAAATCAAGGCAGATCATTATTGTTCAGGCAAAGACATGGGATTCTTTTGAGGCAGTTCTGTCGCTCCATGAAAAGAAAGACGGGGAATGGCAGACCGTGAAACAGGGCATCCCGGTCGTGCTGGGCAAAAAGGGACTTGGATGGGGCAGAAGTTTTGATATCGATTATGAAGCGCTTGATAAAACGGCGCCTGTAAAAAAGGAAGGCGACGGCAAATCGCCATCGGGTATCTTTGCAATACAACAGGCCTTCGGTTTCTCTGAAAAAGCCCCTTACGTTAAATTGCCTTACATTACATTGACCGACCGTATCGAGTGTGTGGACGACGGGGAATCGCAACACTACAACCGGATCATTGACAGCTCAGCAATACCGCTCCGCGACCGGAAGAGTTCCGAAAAGATGTCCGCCATCGATGTTTATAAAACCGGCCTCGTCATTGAGCATAACGCCCAACCTGTTGTGAAGGGTTGCGGGTCATGCATATTTTTTCATATCTGGGAAATGCCTGACAAGGGTACTTCAGGCTGTACGGCAATGGCAGAGGACAACCTCTCGTTTTTGCTGCAATGGCTTGACCCCGCAAAAAATCCCCTACTGCTCCAGTTTACTGAGGGCATGTACGGCAATATCAAGGAAAGATTCCATTTACCTTAGACGCTGTCAATGCCCCGATTCATGCAATATTCAGCTATCGAGGACCTCTCTTGCTTTCTGCAATAACTCGCCCGGCGACAGAGGTTTCTGAACAAAGGCAAAATCCTTTGTCTGTATGCCTTTATCGAGAATGATATCTCTTGTGTAGCCGCTGATAAAAATCACCTTTATATCGGGTTTTATTTTGACGATTTCATCATATGTCTCTCTCCCGTTCTTCCCGGGCATAACGGAATCGAGAATTACAAGATTGATCTCCTTATTCTCTTGAAATCTTTGTATTGCATCTGCACCGTCTACAGCCTCAATCATCTTATAGCCGCAGAGGCTGAAGATCTCGACGACAAACTGCCTTACATTTTCATTATCTTCTGCAATAAGGATGGTCTCTTCCCCTGTCCTGAAATCACACGGAGGGGCCTGTTCTTCAGCGGCCTCTTCCCTTATTGCCGGGAGGTAAATGCGAAAGACTGTACCGACATTCAATTCGCTATACACATTAATATAGCCGCCATGCTGTTTTACGATCCCGTAAACCGTTGAAAGACCGAGGCCTGTTCCTTTTCCAACCTCCTTGGTAGTGAAAAAGGGGTCAAATATCTTTTCCCTGGTTGTTTCGTCCATCCCCATGCCCGTATCGGAGACGGATAAGAGCGCATACTGTCCAGGTTCACCGAAGCCGTGAGCCTGCCTGAATTCATGGTCCAGTATTATTCGTTTTGTCTCTACACTTAATACGCCGCCCTTCTTCATGGCGTCTCTGGCGTTAGTTGCAAGGTTGAATAATATCTGGTCAACTTGGGTAGCATCTGCCATTATCGTTATGGCATCAGGGGTAAGGCTGACCTTCAATGCAATATCTTCTGTAAGCAGCCGCTTCAGCAGTTTTTCTGTCCCCCCTATGACGGTATTGATATTAACCGGCCGCAGGGTTATCGGTTGCTGTCTGCTGAAGGTCAGAAGGCTCTGAGTCAGGCTGGATGCCTTCTGCGATGCTGAGAGCATCTGGTCCACATATATCCGCAAAGGATTATTTTTATCCATCTTCATCTGCAGGAGGCTTCCGTATCCCGTGAGGACCGTCAGTATATTGTTGAAGTCATGGGCAATACCGCCTGCAAGCTGGCCTATGGCTTCCACCTTCTGGGCTTGGCGGAGCTGGGACTCCAGCACCCTTTCGTGTGTAATGTCGACAAAGGTTCCGGAAATGGCTTTGCTTCCATTATATTGCATGGAGCCACCGAAAACCCGTACCATAACCACCTGACCACTCTTTCTGACGACTCTTAAATCGTATTCGATGGACACATCCTCCCCGTTCATGCGCTTTCCTACATTCTCCGCTACCTTCGTTTTGTCATCCGGATGGATTATATCCATATAGGGCAGGGTATCGATAATCTCATCATATGTATATCCGGTCATGTCGCAGAAACGCTGATTTACATACCGGAAGGTACCGCCCTGTATGATGTAAAACCCTACCAGGGCGCTCTCTACAACGCTGCGGTATTTTGCCTCTGATTCAAGGAGCGCCTGCTCAGCCCGTTTATGTTTTGTAATGTCCAGCAATGTCCCTATTACAGCAGGCTGTCCCCGGTACATGGTGCGCGAACCGTAAACCTCAACATATTTTATTTCCCGGTTTTTTGTGCGTATCCTGAATTCGAAGTGAAGGGACTTAACTTCTCCCGATATTCTCTTGCGCAGATTCTCGTCCATCACCGGCAAGTCATCGGGCAAAATCACGTCCTTCGGCCCTACTTTGTCGATCATTTCATCAATGCCGTACCCGTGTATCTCAGCGAACCTTGAATTGACATATTTAAACAGGTTATCCTGCACGAGGTAGATTCCTGCAATCGATTTTTCGGAAAGATCCCTGAATTTACTCTCCGATTCCCTAAGGGCTTCCGCTGCCTGCTTTCTCTCGGTAATATCTTTTGCGGTGCCTTCATAGCAAAGCAAAGTGCCGTTCGCATCCGTCACGGCACGGGCGTTGATTGAAATCCACATCTTTTTGCCGTCCTTGCGGTACTGCTGGGCTTGAAAGCCTTCAATACTGCCCTGGGCGTTGAGGATCTCCATGAATCTGTCCCGGTCTTCAGAGTCGACATATAACTGCTTTTTGATGTCGGTGATGCTTGCCATGAACTCTTCCACCGAATAAAAACCGTGCATCCTGGCGTGTGCAGAGTTGGCGTTCAAAAGGGTCCCTTCAGGGGTGCTCTGGAATATCCCCATAGTAGAATTATCAAAGATGCTCCGATACTTCTCTTCACTCTTCCGCAATTCCTCTTCTGCCTGCCTTCGTATCGATATCTCTTTTTCCAGCAGCAGATTGTTTGCCTTCATTTCATGAAAAGAATTTACTATCTTTTTCTGGAGGCCGTTCAAAGAGAGGACGAGGGGCGCCACGTACATGAGGAAGCAGGCAACTTGGAGAATCCAGTTTGCAGGTGCCAAAAGGTATGCGGCCGTATCAGGCCTTGTCGTAATAGCGCCCGTGTAAATCCCTGACCCGACGAGGATCACTGTAAGGATACTGGCACCCAAGGCAATCATCCCGACCTTTACTCCGAGGAAGATGCCTGCGAAGGTGCAGAGGATAACAAGATGAACAACACCGGTACCTGCAAGCCCCAGGGTATAGAGTGACTGAAGGGCAACTGCATAGACAAAGAGGGATATCAGTAAAAATACCAGAAGAACCGGTATCCGTCTGCGGAGGATAAATGTTCCCACGGCTGACAGGTAAACTGCTATATGAAAAAGGAAGGCGGGATACCAGCCGTGCTGGACGACAGACCGGTAAAGGGATGCAGCCAGAGCGATACCTCCGAGAGAAAGGATAATAGGAAACATAATGTCAAAGAGACGGGCCAGAATAAGGTATATATCCTGCCGTGGGTTTTCAAAGTCAGCCTTATCGTTGGAGGCGTTTCCTGAATGATTCTCATTTGTGTTCATGGTAAACCTCTCCATAGCAATGATATTGTATACCGTTAGAGGTCATTGTTTCCGTGTTGTGTGTTATAAACAGGCGGGGGATTAAAAACGCGCAGATTCTGATAATCCGAATACTTACCGTTAATTCCCCCCCTGAACAGTTTTATTTTTTACTGCAATTCCTGATATTTTGCAAGCCTTATATTTCTCAATGGTGAAACCCGTGGCCGGTGCGGTTTTCAGCTTTGTGAGCGGAACACAAACCTGTACCATATACTTAAAATGGCTTTAAATCGATAACCAAAGTTATTATAATAGTTTCCATGAATGACCCCCTGTTGCTTCTTGAAAAGTGTGCATTATGCCCGAGGGAATGTGGTGTGAACAGGCTCAATGGCGAAAAAGGGTTCTGCGGCATCGGCAATGAAATTATTATTGCACACTACGGCGCCCACTTCGGTGAGGAAACACCCATCTCCGGCACAAGAGGTTCTGGAACTATATTTTTTGCCTCGTGTAATTTGCGATGTATCTACTGCCAGAATTACCAGATAAGTCACAGGAGGTCAGGTGAAAGCTTTACCGTTCAAGGACTTGTGGAAATATTCTTCCAGCTCAAACAGCAGGGTTGTCATAACATAAACCTTGTGAGCCCTGTGCCGTATATCCCCTTTATTGCGCTTGCAATAGACCAGGCAATAAAAGAAAGAATAGGAATCCCCTTTATTTATAATACGAATGCCTATGAGCATGTCCATGCCTTGCGGGTGCTCGACGGGCTCATCGATATATACCTGCCTGATTTCAAGTACTGGAGCGCTTATATCGCGGAAAAGCTTTCTCATGTCCCGCGCGATAAAGGTTACCCTGGGCATGCAAAATGGGCAATATCAGAGATGAAAAGACAGGTAGGCGATCTGGTGGTAGAAGATGGGGTTGCAAAAAAGGGTATCCTCATAAGGCACCTTGTCCTCCCCGGGAATCTGGCCGGTTCACGACATATTATCGGGTGGATTAAGGAACATCTTGGTATTGGAACATTCATAAGCCTCATGTCGCAGTATTATCCGGTGTATAAAGCTGCTTCGTATCCAATATTAAACAGGAAAATCCGGTATGACGAATACAATGATCTGGTAACATTTCTTTCAGAGAATGGTTTTGAAAACGTTTTTATTCAGGAACTGGAAAGTGCACCGCTCCTTGTACCGGATTTTGAAGAGGAAGAACCGTTTAAACGCTAAGGCAATGTCAAAGGACATATGAAAAACTTTTTTTATTCAGCCGCAGACAAGATCGGACAAAAGCCGGACAGTATTTTATATCGGTTGCCGACTCGGCACCCGATATACTCCATGCCCTTCGGGCAGAGTAAAAATTTAATATATTCGCCCGTAAGGTTGGATACTCTACGCCCCTGGGCGTGAGAGTATTTGCCGCGCCAATGTCGGCGTGGCAAATAAACATAATTCTTTTGTCTGCTTTTGTCCGCCTTTGTCGAGCGTGAGCGGGCGGCAAAATAAAAATTTTCGATTTAGAGGTTTTGACAAAATGAACGTTAAAAAAAGGAGGAAATTATGGAATTAAAGACAGTAAAAATTGACATCCCGGAAGGGTTGAACATCATCATCGGTCAATCCCATTTCGTGAAGACCGTGGAGGACATGTATGAGATCCTTGTGGGCTCATCGCCTTCCCTGAAATTCGGCATTGCATTTTCAGAGGCAAGCGGCCCCTGCCTCGTGCGGTATGAAGGGAATGACGAAGCCCTCATGAAACTCGCATCCGAGACATCCTTTGCCCTTTCCTGCGGCCACACATTCGTTATTTTTATGAAAGACGGGTTTCCCATAAACGTCCTGAACGCCATCAAGGTTTGTCAGGAAGTATGCCATGTAATCTGCGCAACAGCAAATCTTCTTCAGGTCGTTGTTGCCGAGACGGAACAGGGCAGGGGCATCATGGGTATTATTGACGGTTCCAGGCCAAAAGGTATCGAGGGCGAAGAGGACAAAACGCAGAGGAAGGAACTCCTCCGCAAATTCCGGTATAAACTATAGTCAGTTGTTCAATGTTCTGTGCTAATGTCTTTAAGTATTACACTTTGAACCTTGAACTTTGAATAAATAAAAGATACATTAAAGTTTGCCATGGACAATCGAAAATTACCCATATTTATTAATGTTCCTTACAGGCTTGTAGAGGCCAACATCGAGCGAGTTGCGGGTCTCGGCGTTGGGGTTGAGGTATATGCGGAAAATAATATCCTCGATGAGTTGGACATGGGTGACGTCAAAGAACTGGGTAAAAAACTCCGGGATAGCGGCATTATCTGCACTGCCCACGCCCCATTTATGGATTTGAGTCCCGGCGGATATGATCGGAAGATCAGGACCCTCTCAAAAGATAAGATAAAAAGGGCCGTGGAGATGGCCCATCGCCTTAATGCAATAAGTGTTGTGTGCCATCCCGGATACAACAAGTGGTTTTATGACGGAAATGAGCAGTTGTGGCTTGATAACAGCGTCGAGACGTGGACCGAGGTTCTCAGTGAGGCAAAGGGCGGCCCGCTCGTCTTGCTTGAGAACATCTTTGAAGAAACACCCGCTACGCTGATAGCCCTTTTAGGTTATTTTAAGGATAAAGACCTTTATTTTTGCTTCGATTCGGGCCACTTTAATCTCTTTTCCACGACTCCCCTCGAAGCATGGTTTATCCCCCTTAAGAATCGTATCAGAGAGATGCATCTCCACGACAACCACGGAAAATCCGACGAGCATCTTCCTATAGGCTGGGGCACATTTCCTTTCCGGGAACTGAAGGCATTCATTGCGCAATTAACCGGCATTATCTATACATCAGAATTCCATAGTGAAGCCCATGCGATAGAGAGTATAAAAACATTACAAGAATTCATATCATAATATGGCATGCAGGTTCCAATGCTCTCAGCACTATTAAACCGGCCTTATCTGCCATATACTCTTTTAATGGCTGGTCAACGACCTTCCTGTATCGTTCAAGGGCTGAGGCGTGCCTCAAAAAGATTTCATCGTTGTCTGCTTTTATGATAATGCCTGCATGAGAGACATCCAGGCCTGGTAATTCCGAGTATATCCCCGCATAATCTCCTGTCCTCATTGCGGCAAGAGTAGAAGAATTCATGTTATCCGCGGGGATATATGCAATCTTTCGCTCGCGGGGAATGATACCTTGCAAAAAGCATGTCCCATCTTCTTTTGTATTGAGAATCTTTTTCGCCTTCTTTGTTCTGTTGCCGCCAATCTCTCCTGTTACATCACGGATATTTGCCCTGCTGAACTCTGCCCAGTCCGTAAAAAAATGGTTTCTTTTCCTGTAATCAACATCTCCGGATTGATACCTCACCTTTTTCAGACTCTCTTTGAATTCATCAAAGGAACCCGACAATCTCATAGCCTCCACATAATCGATGAAGGTAAAACAGTCCATCCCGCAAAGGTTTATGACGCATATCTCCTGCTCGTCAATACTGCCGGTTAACGTGGATTCGAGATATGGGGTGTTCAAAAAATGCTGTGAGATGAAACCTATACGTTCGCCGGGGTTGCTCAAATGCGAGGCAGTGCTCATGATGTGTTCAAGGTCACTCTTTGACCACCTGCCAAGGGCAATCATTTCCTTTTCTGTCTTCACTTTCATAAACTTACTTATCCCGTTTATCGGGGTTACGTAGTATAAGCATTTACCCTGTATATTGTAAAACCAATTTTCGCAGAAGTGGTAAACCCTCAGTCTTGTGAAATATTTTCCAGTCTAATAACTGAAGGATTACCAAAAGTGCATGTATTTCCTTGACTTACTCTCTATGGTTGGGATAACATGTCAAGAATTTTTGGAGATAACCTATGAGAAAAAAACCATACATTGTTGTAGTATGCTGTCTGGTGTTTTTTGGTTTTTTCCTCTTGAGCAATTTCGCATCAGCACAGAAAAAACCGGCCGAACCCACTATGCTTACGCTTGAAGGCGCAAAGCTGCCCCCTGTACCCTTTTCTCATACCACTCACGTTGAAAAGGGAAAGATTGAGTGTGTGACCTGCCACCACAAGGATAAAGACGCAAAGGAACCACAGGCTTGCGGAACGTGCCATCTCCTTAAAGAGGTAAAAGACAATGCAGCTCCTGCAAAGGATGCTTTCCATAAAAACTGCCAGACATGCCACAAGGAAAACGTAGCGAAAGGTAAGGTTGCCCCTGTAAAGTGTAATGAGTGTCATAAAAAATAACATTTATAAGTTTTTATCTTCCCTGAGCCTTACAATATTTCTACTATGTTTTATCGCTTTTGGTTCAATATTCGGGACTGTTATAAAGCAAAAAGCAGACGTGGAAGAGTATCTTTCCATATACTCAGATACCACATATACGATCATTAAATATCTTGGTTTTGACGATGTATACCACTCACCCTGGTTCATCGCCGCAATCGTGCTCTTCGCCATCAACCTCACTCTGTGTACATATGGGAGGTTTGCCAGACTCATAAAGACAGAAGGCAAGGTGGATTTGCCCGATGAAAGCGAGCTTTCCGACATGTCCATGGTCTTCCATGTTGGAAATAATGAGAGAGAAAACACCATCGCTTCAATCAAAAAAGGATATCAGACTATTTATGAGGGGGAAGAGGGGGTTGTGTTACAAAAGGGTGTTATTTCAAGATACGGTGTGTACATAATACACGGGAGCATCCTCATTATTCTTATAGGGAGCCTCATCGGCATGCTCTTTGGGTATAAAGGGTTTATGACCCTAAGAAAAGGCGAAACGAAGGATCAGCTTATCCTGAGAGGTACGCCCCTAAAAGAGGTGCCCCTTGGATTTTCACTGAAATGCAAGGACTTCCAGGTAAGTTTTTATCCGGGCGGTGAGCCCAAAGATTATGTGAGCAAGGTTGAAGTATTGGATAACGGCAGGGTAGTGATGGAAAGGGATATAAGGGTAAACAGTCCACTTTCATACAAGGGTATTAACGTTTACCAGGCAAGCTACGGCGCTTCCCCATCATTTTTATTCACGATTGCCGGGGAACATGTTACTTTAAGTGAGCGGGAAACCTATGAAAAAGACGGTCTTGTCATGATGATAGCACGTTCTGAAAGCGCTATTCACAACTTCGGGCCCGGTGTACTCGTTGCCTATTTAGACCAGGGTGAGCCAAAGGCTGTATGGTTCCTGAAAGACGTGGAACGGCTAAAGGAACAAAAAATTCAGGGTGTAAATATAAAACTCGAAGATATTAAAGAGGATTTTTACACCGGACTTGAAATAGCGAAAGATCCCGGGGTATGGGTGGTCTGGACAGGTTTTGCGCTCATACTCTTTGGACTTTATGCGAATTTTTTTGTCTATTACAGGAGAATCTACATGCGGAATATCCCTGACGGCCTGATTGTCGCGGGCATTGCGTTCAAGAACAGGGAAGGGTTTAAAGAGGAGTTCGAAAAGTTGAAAAGGAAGGTCTCCGGCAATGGATCATAAAATCCTCGGTGTTGTTACATTGCTTTACCTTTCAATTTTCTTTCTTCACGTCCTTCATTTTGCCGTGAAAAAGGAAAAGATACTCTCCTTTATGTGGATTCTGCTTTACATCACGCTTGGATTACATGCGACAGGACTCATAGCCCGCTGGGTTGAATCCTACAGGCTTGGCATAGGACATGCTCCCCTGTCTAACTTTTATGAATCGCTCATCTTTTATGCATGGTGCATTGGCTTTGTACTTGTGATATTGAAGAAAAGACTGACATTCCCGATCATTACCATGATGGCGTCACTTATTGCCCTTGGTTTCATGAGCTATGCTTCTATCTCTTCGTCTGTGGAAAGGAAGATACAGCCCCTTATCCCTGCCCTGCAGAGCAACTGGCTTCATATTCATGTTATTACCTGCTTTGTCGCCTATGCAGCCTTTGTTATATCCTTTATCTGCGGCCTTCTTTACCTCATCAAATGGAAAAACGTAGTACCGCCAAAAGAGATGCTTGAGGAGATAAACTACAGGAGTGTCATGGTAGGTTTCCCCATGCTGAGCGCAGGGATACTGACTGGCGCCGTATGGGCACATTACGCATGGGGTTCATACTGGAGTTGGGACCCCAAGGAGACGTGGTCGTTGATAACGTGGATTATCTATGCCCTTTTCCTCCATGCAAGGTTTGTAAGGGGCTGGAAGGGCAAAAGAATAGCATTTATTTCAATCATTGGATTTTTAAGTGTAATATTTACCTATTTTGGTGTAAATTTTATTCTTTCCGGGTTACATAGTTATGCAACATAAAATAGCCGTTATGTATATGTAATAGAAAATTTATAGGAGGTAGTTTTATGAACAAAATCGATATCATCAACAAGGTTGCAGAAGACATGAAGTTGAATCAGAAAGTGGCAAAAATAGCCGTTGACACAATTGTGGACACCATAAAAAAGGCGATTGTAAATAGCGAAAGGGTGGAAATCAGGGGGTTCGGCAGCTTTACGCTCAGGCAATACAAGGCCTACAAAGGAAGAAATCCCAAGACCGGTGAACTCGTGGATGTGCAGCCAAAAAAGCTTCCCTATTTCAAGGTCGGCAAAGAATTAAAAGAAATGATCTGGAAGGACTAAACTAAAACTCTCCCCAGTAAGGGCTTAACGCCTTTTTAACTTTATGTACAGCCTGAACAACGCCATCGGAGGGGTTGCCATGCGTATCCTTGCTGTACATAGGTGTGCCCCTCATTTCCATGATTACCGCCTTTACGGAATTGGTAAGCCCGGTCACATCGTATCCACCCTCAAGGGCAAAAAGCGTTTTGCCATTTGAATGTTTTTTGGCAATATCGAGAAGTATGCGGGTCATTGCAGCATAACCGGCTTCTGTTACACCCATACCGCCGAGCGGGTCATTGTAGTGGGTATCGAAACCTGCCGATACAAGCACCGCCTCCGGTTTATAAAGGTCTGTTATCGGGATAAGCACATTGTTGAACACATATATATAATCGGCATCATCCATCCCCTGTGAGAGGGGAACGTTCACCGTATATCCTTTCCCGTCGCCGTCTCCAACCTCATCAAAATGCCCGGTTCCCGGGTAGTAGGGGTACTGGTGGGTGGAAAAATAGAGTACACCGGGGTCTTTATAAAAACTGTGCTGCGTTCCGTTGCCGTGGTGGAGATCGAAATCCACTATGATCACCCTCTTAAGACCATGTCTTTTCTCAAGGTATCGTGCAGCAACCGCAATATTGTTAAATATGCAGAATCCCATTGCCCGGTTGTGTTCGGCATGATGACCCGGCGGTCTCACGAGGGCAAATCCGCTTTCAACCTCAGCATCCATCAATGCATCCGCAAGATTCAGCGTCCCTCCTACAGCCATACGTGAAGCTTCATATGACATCGGGGACGTGACGGTATCCGGATCAAGCCTCCTCTGTACCTTCCCCGATGTTGCTGCAATAGAATCAATGTAGGAATGCTCGTGAATAAGAGCAATCTCTTCATGGGTGGCCATTCTCGGGGGTATATACACTATCCCCTGATTGTCCATATTGTTAAGCATAGAATATATAGATTTCAAACGTCCGGGGTTTTCCGGATGGTAATCATCCGTAATGTGCTCTAAATATATTTCATCTCTTACGATACCAACGCTCATAACTACCTCCATATGCTCAGATTATTACCTTTTACCACAAAAATCAAGGTAAAGAAAACCTGGAGTTTCCTAATCTTTGTTTATTCGATGTGGCCGGAACACTGTTTTGCTCTCTGCTCCCTGCGCTTTCTTACCCTTGCTAAGGTTCGCATCCATTCGGCCTTCTAACTTGCCGCTGGGCTTCGAACAAATCAGGCCGTCCCAGTCGCGGCACTGGCCGCGGGCACATTTCTGCTTACCGACAGGGTGCCCAAGAAATGCTCGAAGTCGCGACTCACAAAAAGTTCTTCCTGCCATAATTATGAGGAAATTGTGGAGCCTTTTGTGTAAAAACCATGCAATTTCTCAACACCGACCTGTCGGTGTTGTCACTCATCCTCGTTTTTAGCATTATCCTCCCCACTCTTATACCTACAGTTGTCATCTTCCATATACTTCTCACATGCAGATAGAGGAATGCAAGGCATGTTATTCAGATTGCACCATATCCCACCTGAAGAAAAAAGTGAAATTCCAAAGATATCAAAAAGGTCATCCTCCACAGCAAACCACCTTTTTATTTTATACCACTCCTAATTGGATATATCCACCTTTTAGCTTAATAAAATCAATGAGTTTTCCGTAAATAGGCTTTTTTGTCAATATCGCAGGGCAACCCAGAATAATGAGGTGGTTTTTTGCCCGCGTCAGGGCTACGTTTAACTTCCTATCGACCTTACCGTCGCTTGTTAAAGATTCCAGCAAGTCCAGTTGATGGGCATAGTTCACCGCAAAGGATATTATGATTATGTCCCTTTGGCTTCCCTGATAGCGCTCTACCGTATCGATAGTTATTTGTTTTTGTAAATCAGGCGGAATCCCTCCATTGAGAATAATATTCGCTATTTGTGCCCTATAAGGCGTAATTACCCCAACGGTTCCTTCATTGAAGTCATCTTGGTATACGTCTTTAATTGTCTTTACTAATGCGCCTACAAGCATAGCTTCATGATCATTCCGTTTGGATTTGCTTTCCCTCTTTGTGGGAATAAAAACCACCCTTGCACTCGATATTACTTTCTCATATATATTGAACGAATCTACTGCGAATCTGTGCTCTTTCACCTTTTGGTGTGGAGAGATACTTTTAAGCTTACCTCCATAATATTCATTATTTACAAACTCGGCGATGTCTTCGTGCATTCTTCCTTGATTGGTGAGCATGCCAACAGCCTCGTTCCACCCCTTGTTTTCACAATTTTTATACAATCTTGAAAACAGTGAATCTTTAAGGTTGGTAATACCGATTTCAGTTAAATCGTTATCTTTAACTTCAGCATCTTTTTGAATAACTATAGCCGGGAGTTGCTTGTCATCCCCGATTAAAACAAATCGTTTAAACTCCGGTAAGATTCCTATCAAGTGGGGTTCGAGCAGTTGGGATGCTTCGTCGATTATTGCGGTTGAAAAGCTCTTCAGCTTTAAAATTTCAAGATTACTCGCAAATGAAGCCTGTGTCGAAACAAAAATTCTCGTACCTTCTATCGTTTTGTAAATTTCTTGCAATGTTTTTTCTTTGAGCAACGTTGACCAATTATTTTCTTCCCTGGCTTCCTTCTTCCCAATTTTGAGAAAGGATAACCCTGCAGTTTTTAAATAATAACAAATCTCATTTATTGCTCTATTGGTAAACGCAAGAATTATAATATTTTCATCTGTGGCATTAATGAGATTTTTCACCAGTCCAATAAGGAAAATCGAGGTCTTCCCGGTACCAGGTGGTCCCTGGACAAGAAAATAATCACTGGCGCTCAAGGCACGTTCAAGCAAGCTTCTCATGTCTGGCGTCATAGGGTCTGATAAACGAATATGAGCTATGCTGAAAGCTGGCTTTTTTAAGCCAAGCAATAATTCTTTTTCTTGTGAATTTGCACATAAAAAGCGATATAAAGACTTATACATGGCGTCGAAATTGTTTTCCAATAAATCGTGTTCTATTGCCCAGCGGCTAAATTTATTGAAATAAGCTTTATCTACCTGCTTGTTGCGGAGTGTAATCTTAATATCTGAGTTGTCGATCCCATTGATAACGCATTTAAGAATCTTGGTTCTTAGAGGGTTTAAGCTATCTTCACTGATGGTAGGATAAAGTATCCCGATATCTCCTTCTCTAAAATTTGAGATAGGATTTGTAAAGAGTGTTCCTTTTCGTTTTAGGGTAAGCTCAAAATTATCGGAAATTGATTCGATTTCGAGCTCATCCAGAATCGTGTAATTTGCTCTTTTTTCTTCTAATGTGCTTTTCCATAGTCCTGCAAAACCTTCATCGCCATCATCGATGTTGCTCCCAATTTTTGCGGCACGTTGTTCTCTTGCAATGAATGAAATAAAGGTGAGAAAATACTTCCTTTCAAGATCAGTCGTACTATTACCGTTAAGAATATCATCAAACTGATTAACGGTAGAAATATCAAATCTGGGCACTACACCAAAGGTTTGTGGTTTAATCTTGAAAATAGCATCGTAATTGTTGTTTGCCAATTTATACTCATTTGCAACGATACGATTCCTTATCCTTAAAGCTTTTTGCTTGTTCCAAAGAGATTCGTTAAGATATCGCAGAGGGAATCCATCTGAATTCGCTTTAGAATAAAGAATAGAGGTCATGCCTTTTCTCCCTGGAAATGCCGACTCAATAAGCATGTTATAGCATTCTGCTTGAATAGCATGATTTATCCATACCGAATTATCTGGTACAGCCCCGCTCTTAAGCTCTATGATGTTTTTACGGTTATCATCGTCTTTCCCTTCCGTAAGTATGTCTAGCCTGCCCTGCAAACCATACATCGGTGAGATAAAGGTTGGTTCAATATGGATTGAATGGTTTGCATATTCTTTTGCACATTCACAGATGGTGGCCATTTGCATTTTTGCTTTTTGTTTCATGTTATCAAAATCAAAACTGCTGTTTGAGCATGACACAGATAAAAACGGTAGCATGCTATCTCTGATTGCCATTTCAAAACTATGTTCAAACTTTGTTTTTGGCCTGACAATTACATCATCGAGTATCCTGTTGACAATATTACCCAAAAGCATTGCTTCTGATGGCTCGCCTTTTTTAAATTTATTCAGAAGATATAGAAGAGGGTTTTCACCATTAACCTGAAAGCACTCAGCAATCTTAGATGCATCAAGCAGGTAATCTGGTTCCAAAACAATGAAGGATTTGTCTGTTGTAGAATAGAATTTATCTTTGCCTTTAATCTTTTCTATTGTAAACAAGTTTACTTTTGAATATTTCCACACCAAATCGGCAAGTTCAGTATATTTAACGATCGTTTGACCGGATGGAGCGTAATAGTCCATCAAAACAAGCGTAAAAAGACCCATTTCTTCTGAAGTACAATTTAAATAGACATATTCTCTGTCGTTTTGCTGGTTTTTTGCAACACTCAATATGATTGCCGTGACAAATGGTATTAGTTCATCTTCTTGGATCACTGATGTTTTAATTCCTAAATCAGGGCTACCTGTAATGATTCCCTGGAAAGTTTCTGGTATGGGAATCTTTGAGAAATAATTTATTACTTCAGCAATAAGATTTAAGCTTGCCAAGTAATCGTTTTCCTCTGGCAGCCAATCCACTTCGTGTATAACTTTGTTGGCAAGTCTTCTTAAGGCATGTATCTTTTCAATGATTTCTCTATCGATTTTATACTTATCAAAAATATATATTGTCCTTGAAAAAAGATCAGAGAAAAACTGTTTTTCATCTTTAGTCAATTCCTTAAAAAGACTATCCAGAACGGAACGCAGCTTAGGGATTTTTTCTTTTGCGGCTAAACCTTTCTGCTCATCGATTTCGGTAACCTTGCCATATAGAATTTCGGCAGTCTCTTGAGATATCTGATTCATAATGATTCAGAAATGAACTCTTTGATGTTGAGGTCTATAAATTCAAGCTCACCCTGCTTTTTAATAAAGGGTGATGCGATTATGCTCAAAACCCTATCGGGAATAACTATGTTTTTTTCAAAGACAACTCCATCCCAACCCCTGCCATTTTTATCCAGGATTTTGACAATCCTTTTGTATTTATTGTCTTTATTGTTTTTAGATACGCTAATAGGGGACAAAGAGATAAGGGGCCTGGGATTTCCAACACCAAATGGCGATAATTTATCAAGCTGCCGCACAAAATTTTCCGTTATTTCTTCGAATTCCGCATAGACATCAAAGTGTAGCTCTCTTTTTGTCTTCTCTAAACACTGTCCCACACATGTTTCAAACTCATTTTTGAAAGGCTCAATATTGTCTTCTATTATTGAAATACCACAGGCATTCTTATGGCCTCCAAATTTTAAAAGCAGGTGCGCTACTGAAGAAATAGCTTCATGAAGGTTAATATTATTAGCACTTCTCCCGGAACCCTTCCACTGACCATTTACTTTAGTTATGATTATTGAAGGTTTCTGAAAACTTTCAGCAAGTTTCTGTGCAACTATACCGATTGTGCCAATGGGCCAATTCTCCTTATACAAGACAATTGAACATTTGTCCGCATGGTTATTTCTATTTACAATATTTAACGCATCTTCGAGCGTTTTCTTACCCTCTTCTTGCCTATCTTGATTAGCTTGTATAATGTTTAAAAGCAGGGATTCAGATTTACCTTCGTCTTCGCAGATAAGAAAATCTAAAGATTTTTTCGGGTCGGATACCCTGCCTGTGGCATTTATTCTGGGGATAATAATAAAATTCAAGGCATACTCGTCGATACCTTTGCGGGGTATAAGACCTTTTCTCAAAAAGGATTTAAGCCATAGCCTCGGCCTTTTTTTCATAGCATCCATGCCGAATTTCACGAGGATTCTATTGTCTTTTATAAGCGGCGCCATATCTCCTACAGTCCCCAGGGCAACAATATCCAGCTCGCGCTTCAGGTTTATTTTGTCTTTCAGCAAACCATCATTATGCATGACCCTTCTTAATGCCCACAGGAAAAAGAACGTCACACCGCAGGCCGCAAGCTCCCTTGTGGGGAAGCGGGAATCCTTCCTCTTAGGATTTATAAGGGCGTATGCCGCAGGGACTATTGCCGGAACTTCATGGTGATCAATGACGATTACATCCATGCCAAGTTCATTCGCGGCCTTGATTTCATCAACATTTGATGATCCGCAATCAACACATATAAGCAGTTTTGTGCCTCGGGCCTCAATCCTTTTTACTGCCTCAATATTCAGCCCATACCCCTCTTTTCTCATAGGAAGATAGACCTCCGCTGATAGCCCGAGGTGCCTGAAAAAATTAGTCATCAGTGCCGCTGATGTTATTCCATCGGCATCATAATCACCGTAGATGCAGATATGTTCCATTTTCTCAATAGCCTTGATTGTTCTGCTTACCCCTTTCTCAATGTCCGGGAGTAAAAAGGGATCAGAAAGGTTATCGAGTTTCGGGTAGAGAAATGCCTCCGCTTCTTCAGGGCTTTCCATCCCCCTGGAAACAAGAATGCGTGCGAAGAGGGCAGGAACACCAAGGCCCTCTTGAATAGAACGCGCAATTTCTATTTCTTCCTTGCTATTATTTCCCTGAATGCTGAACACTGAATGCTGAACGCTATTGATCACGTGCAATTCCTACAATATCCCCGATACCCGAACACCCGTGAGCATCCAGATATTCGTCGATTCCTCTGATAATCTTTGGTATTGCATACGGATCAACAAATGTTGCGGTGCCTATCTGGATCGCCCTCGCGCCGGCCATAAAGAAGGATATGGCATCCTCCGTGTTCATAATACCGCCTGCACCGATAATTGGTATGGGAACCGCCTTTGAGCATTCGTATACTGCCCTCAGTGCGATGGGCTTCAAAATGGGCCCTGACAGCCCCCCTTTTATGGGTATGTTCCTTGACTTGACATCTACAACCGCTGCAGGCATTGTGTTGATGAGGGTGAGTCCGTCAGCGCCCCCTTCATGGGCGGCCTGTGCAATCTCCGCGATGTTCCTGACCTCCGGTGTCAGTTTCGCAATAAGCGGTAGCTTTGTAACACTTTTTACATGTTTTACTATTTCAAATACTGCGCCGGGTTCTTTTCCAAAGCTGATTCCACCCTTTTTAATGTTCGGACATGAAAGGTTTATCTCAAGGGCGACAATAAAAGGGTCAGGCTTGACCTTTGCAGCACATGCAAGGTATTCTTCTTCGGTAAAACCAAAAAAGTTTACGATAACAGGTGTCTTTCTTTTTTTAAAATAGGGGAAATATTCATCAAAGAAACGCTCCACGCCGATATTCTGCAAACCAATGCTGTTAATCATCCCGTTTCTCTCTTCCCACACACGCGGTGTGGGGTTGCCGTGATGCGGTTTTGCAGATAACCCTTTTGTAACATAGGTCCCGAGCGTTTCAATGCCCCAGAGCGGCTCAATTTCCTTACCATACCCCAGCGTACCCGACGCATTCATGACAGGGTTTCTCAGGGTCTTTTCAAAAAATTCTACAGTAAGATTTCCCATAAATCGAATACAGGCCCCTCTTTACATGCCCTCTTATAGGGTTCTTTTTCGTCGATAGTTTTAATCACACAGCCAAAACACAGACCAAGCCCGCAGGCCATTCTCTCTTCAACAAGGACCTGACATGGTGTTCTGTCCTTTTCTATCAGCTTTCGGAGGTTTCTCGCCATGCCAGCGGGACCGCAGACGAATATCTGACGATCTTCACCTTTTGTTGATTCGATGTAGCTCCCAAGCAATGCTATAACATTCCCCTCAAATCCGCATGAGCCGTCCAAAGTGGAGACCATGGGATTTAAATGCAGCATATCGTTTATCAGTGATAGTTCCTCTTTGTTCGTGCACCCGTAAAATATGGATGCCTTCTTCCCCAGCCTTTTAATGAGTGTATGGACACCGGCAATACCTATACCACCGGCAACCACTATATATTTATCTGTTTTTCTGATACGAAAGGCATTCCCCAGGGGGCCAAGAACGAGTGTCCTTTCATTTTTCGGGCATTTGCTCAGAATCTCTGTCCCTTTACCCACTACCCTGTACATAAGTGTAAGGGTATTATTGCTGTATGCATAGACGCTGAAGGGTCGCCTGAGAAACACCTCGTTGCCGGGAATTTTAAGCATAACAAACTGACCGGGCAATACCCTGCCCATGGACCCGGATAGCCGCAGTTTAAGCGTGTAGTAATTTGATACAATGTGTTTATTCTGTATGATCGTTGCTTCTATATCATCCATGTTTCTTCTTATGCTCTCTACGCCTGTCCTCGCGTAGCGGGGGCTCCATGTTATTTACTGAATGACAGGTGCATTACCAGTGCATCCTCATTCGTCTCCGTATAGTATCTTTTCCTTTTGCCTATAATCTTGAACCCGAATTTTGTGTATAAACGCTGAGCATTTATATTACTCTCCCTCACTTCGAGGAAAAACTCAGAAATGTTTCTCCTGACAACATGCGAAACCGTATGGGTTATCAATTTTGAAGCGTATCCTCTTCCCCTGTGATCGGGGTGCACTGCAAGATTCATTATATGCGCCTCATCCTCCACAGAATAGAGCATAATATAGCCAAGGATTTCAC
The DNA here is from genome assembly GCA_026388315.1 of Pseudomonadota bacterium. Classification (NCBI taxonomy): domain Bacteria; kingdom Pseudomonadati; phylum Pseudomonadota; species Pseudomonadota bacterium. Next base: position 42,352 of record JAPLKA010000118.1, read on the forward strand.
TATTTATTTCTATTACTGAGTTTGTCGAGATGGGGGATTCTATGGTTTCTTCAAACATCCTCCTCGTCCATGGAGAGATGAATGACCGCTTCTCTATCTCCAGGATATCTATCAGGTCATCTTCCCTCATTTCCCTTACCATGTCTTCGGCATATGTTGCTGCGGCATTATCTTTTTCCGTCCGCAATCCGAAATCCCCACCTGTGCCGCGAGCGTCTTGGTGGACAGGCGCAATCCGCAATTGTTTCATTCCGTCTTTCATTACTTCCTCAGTATCTCTAAATCTGCCGCTGTATTTATATTCGTGAACACAGAGCGCCCGTTATTATAGAAACTCGTGTGGTCATTCAATACTTTTACGGTAAGAACAGGGAATATTTCTGCAATCTTTAATCTATCCCGTTCAATAGCTGTAAGCATATGTGAAATACATGACCTGCCATATAAAGCGTGGAGCGGTTCATACCCTTTTTCTGTCTTCGGGATGATGATGTCCTCGCCGTTCATTTCGTTCATCATATAATAAATGGCGTTTTCATGGATGAACGGCATATCACAGGCACACACAAACACATAAGGGTCATGCGAATACATTAAGGCCGATACGATTCCTGCCATAGAACCCCGGGCAGGCACAATGTCTTTTATTACGGGTACATGTATACCTTTAAGCGCACTGTGGTTGTTAGAGACAATGACAATATTCTGAAAGACATTTTTTGCCTTATCAAAGACGTAATGTATCAACGCCTTACCGTTTATCTCGAGGGTTGCCTTGTCCTGCCCTATTCGTGTACTGTACCCTCCTGCAAGTATAGCACAGGTGATATTCATTATCGGGAATGTATCATTTTTTATCCTTTGAGTAAAGGAACAGATTTGGAGGTTATCCATGTTCATTATAGTGAACCTTCAATACCTGCTTTAAGTTTTCATTAATAATAATCGTTGACAAAAAAAAATTCATTTACTATACTTGCACAAATATCAATACACAGTGCTGAACAACCATGAACACATCAGAGCAAAAATCTATTTCAATTAAAATTTAGGAGGAGGTATGGCAGGTTTATTTTGGTTTACTGAAAAGCTTAGCAAACTGATGAATGTCATTGCTTACACTGCTTTGACCTTTATTATGCTGCTTACCGTGGCAGATGTTGTCCTGAGATTCTTTGGTCATCCCATCGTCGGGACATTCGAGATTGTCGGGCTTGGAGGTGCGGTAGCGATCGGCTTCGGTATCCCTCTCACCTCTTGGTTGAGGGCCCACATCTATGTTGATTTCATTATTCAGAAGTTCCCCAACTGGGGAAAGAACGCTATGAATATTCTGACACGAGTTGTCAGCATAGCCCTTTTTATCATCATCGGCTACAATCTGTTCATCTATGCAACAGACCTCTACAAATCCGGTGAGGTTTCCTTAACCAGGCAGATTCCGTTCTACCCTATAGCATATGGTATGGGTGTTTGTTGCTTTATTCAATGCCTTGTGCTCGTCACCGACATCGTCAAGGTCATTGGAGGTCAATATGAATGAGGTAACAGTTGGCATCATAGGGTTAGCGATTGTACTTATTATGTTTCTTACAGGTATAGAGCTGGCCTTTGCCATGATTCTAATGGGTTTTCTCGGTTTCGGCTACCTTATATCGTGGAATGCAGCATTCAATCTTCTTGCCAAAGATTTTTATGACGTTCTCAACTCTTATAGCTTTACCGTTATCCCCCTCTTTGTCCTGATGGGCCAGGTGGCATTCAACTCCGGTATTGCAAAAAGACTTTTTGACTCAGCGCATAAATTTATCGGCCACATCCCCGGAGGCCTTGCCATGGCAACGGTCGGCGGCGCTACAGTTTTTAAGGCTATCTGCGGCTCCTCGCCTGCAACAGCAGCGACGTTTGCCTTTGTTGCCGTCCCTGAAATGGACCGCTACGGGTACGATAAGAGACTTTCTACGGGTATTGTTGCAACCGTTGGTACACTTGGCATACTCCTTCCGCCGAGCGTTACCCTTATCATCTATGGCATCATCACAGACCAGTCGATCGGCCGGCTCTTTCTCGCGGGCATCTTTCCCGGCTTGCTCATTGCCCTCTTCTTCATAGGTGTTATTTATGGCTGGTGTAAAATAAATCCTGCAATAGGCCCGAAAAGTGAAAAATCTACCTGGGGTGAGCGCTTCAGAACGCTGCCGGATGTAATAATGGTCATGGTTATCTTTTTCCTGATTATCGGGGGGATTCTTGGTGGCATTTTCACCCCTACAGAGGCCGGCAGCGTCGGTACGTTCCTTGTTTTGCTGCTTGCATTTTCTAAAAGAGATATGAACTTTAAGGGATACATCAAGTCTGCAGGGGAATCTATCCGAACGGCCTGCATGGTCATTATGCTCATTGCCGGCTCTACCGTTCTCGGCCATTTTATCGCCGTTACAAAAATACCCATGATCACTGCAGACTGGATCGTCGGTCTCCAGATGCCCTCATGGATCATCGTTATACTCATCTCACTGATTTACCTTATCGGCGGTTCCTTTATCGACGATCTTGCATTCATGATCCTCGCAACACCGATCTTCTACCCTGCCATTACTCAACTTGGTTACAACCCCCTCTGGTTCGGGATCCTGGCTGCCGTCACTGTTATGATAGGCGTTGTCGTTCCGCCTATGGCCATATGCGTCTTTGTCGTCAAGCAGATTACCAAGACCCCCTTCAATGTTATCTATGCCGGTGTATACCCGTTTTTAATCAGTCTTGTTGTTGGCGGCATTCTTATCTTTCTGTTCCCGGGCATTGCAACGTGGTTGCCAAACTTGTTGATGCCGGGCTGAGAACATCACTGAAAACAACCGAAGGGCTTCCCATTGCGGGAAGCCCTTTTAATTTTCTGTTTACTTTGCGTTGTCTTATCGTACCGAAAAATGTCAAGCAACTTCGAGATCATCTTGATATTCAACTGCTGCTGCTTAGCACTTCTTACCATGCATCTCAAAAAAGATGACAAACACCGATATAATGAAGTATCTTAGGACAGATTATGAATAAGCTGATTGCAATCATAGATGATGAACCTGACATTTTAGAGCTTGTTTCCATCAATCTTAAAAAAGCGAGTTACCGGGTTAAAGAATTTCCCGATTCGGAGTCTTTTTTCAGATCTCTCGCAGCCGAAACCCCTGATCTCGTTATACTGGATCTCATGCTCCCCGATATGGATGGATTCGAGGTATGTAAATTCCTTAAAGGCCAGGACAAGTATACCTCCATTCCTATAATCATGCTCACTGCGAGGGCAGAAGAAACCGAAAAGGTTCTCGGTCTGGAACTCGGTGCCGATGATTATGTAACAAAACCTTTTTCGCCGAGAGAGCTTGTGGCAAGGGTAAGGGCGGTCCTGAGAAGAAATATCCCGAAAGAGGAGACGAAAAGGATTAAAATAGGGGACATTCTCGTTCTTGATCCTGAAAAATATGAGGTTGAGGTGGAAGGCGAAAAAATAGAGCTTACCACGACAGAATTCAAAATATTACAGATTCTCTCAACGAAAAAGGGGTGGGTATTCTCAAGGGATAAGATACTTCAGCATCTCTGGGGGGATGATAAAATGGTACTGGACAGAACTGTGGATGTGCATATCAAGCATCTCAGAGAAAAGCTCGGCAAGGCCTCGATATTTATAAAAAACATCAGGGGCGTAGGGTATAAGCTGGAAGAATGAAGATACCTTTATTTTCGAAGATATTCGGCGGATGCCTTCTCATTATCGCGCTCCTTTCTATCCTTATCCCCTTGCTTTCATTCAATTTGATAAAAACACATTACGTTAATACCTTTACGGATAACCTCAAAAACCTTGCCATTGCTTTAAAGCCGGATGTAACTTCACTTCTGGAAAAACAAAGATTTCAGGAATTAGATGCTTACGTAAAGACCCTAAAGAATCAGATTCACTCAAGAATCACTGTGATTGACGGGGAAGGAAAAGTCTTAGCCGATTCGGAAAAAGACCCGAAAACCATGGAAAATCACAAAATAAGGCCGGAAGTATTGGATGCCCTGTCGGGTGATGTCGGCAAATCATTACGATTCAGCGTAACAGTTGAAGAAGATATGTTGTACGTTGCCCTCCCCATTGAGAAAGACGGCAGGGTATCAGGAGTTATAAGGATCAGCACCTTGCTCAAGCAGATCAACTCTCTGCTTAATGAGCTGAAAATGCACATTTTGTGGATAGCCCTCATCATGACAATCCTCTCCCTTGGGATAGCATTCATGCTTTCACGGGGAGTATCAAGGCCGGTAAAAACACTGGTTCAAGCCATAAAGAGACTCTCCACGGGCAATTTCGATACAAAGGTCTTTTTGAAAAATGAGGATGAGTTAAAGGAATTAGGGAACTGCATTAATGAAATGGCAGCAAAGATGCATGACGTTTTTGATGAGATATCGGCCCGCACCGATGAATTGAGAACGATCATCTCTTCAATCCAGGAGTCGCTGGTAGTGCTGGATAAGGATGGACGGATAAGACTAAGCAACGACAGCTTTGGAAGGCTCATAAAACAAGAGAATGTAGAAGGGAAATTTTACTGGGAAGTTGTAAGGTCACCGGAATTTGCAGAGATGATGAAAAAGGTAGGGGCCGATGGTGGTATCTACTATTCAGGTGAAGTCCATCTATATGACAAGGTTTTTCTCTGCAGCACGAATTATCTGGTGTCGAAAGACGAAACCATAGTATTGCTTCACGACATTACTGACTTTAAAAATCTTGAAAGGACGAAAAAGGAATTTATTGCCAACATATCGCACGAACTGAGAACCCCCCTCACCGCCATTAAAGGTTTCGTGGAAACCCTTGAAGACGAGGAAGATATTAAAAATAAACGCTATCTGGAGATTATCAAAAGACATACGGACCGCCTGATGCACATCGTGGGCGACCTTCTGCTGCTTTCAGAAAATGAGGAAAAAGGCGCTGAACTGGAGCTTGAAGAAGTTTCACTCGAAAACATCATAGAGAATGTTCTTAAGATTTTTGAAAACAGGGCAAAAGAAAAGAATATAAACATCAATGTCACCATTCAGGACACACTCCCTTTCATACAGGCAGATCCCTTTAAGCTGGAACAGATGTTCATCAACCTCATTGACAATGCCATAAAATATACCGAAGAGGGAGAAATCACCATATCAATCACAGAGAATAACGGCCTCATAGTAATTAACGTCAGGGACACGGGAATAGGTATCTCCAATGAATATCTTCCCCGCATCTTTGAACGATTCTATGTAGTAGACAAATCCCGCTCCAAAAGACTCGGTGGCACTGGCCTGGGACTTTCCATCGTAAAGCATATTGTCATGCTCCATAAAGGCGCTATTGACGTTGAAAGTACCCCCGGTAAAGGTACACAATTTACCATCACCCTGCCGATCAATCCCGAATGATTTTCCTTCCCTATTTCTAATAAATCACTTTGCCTCAACGTTGTTTCCTTCACCTGCTTACCAATACCCTTGTTTGTCTTGCGAGATCAACCATATATTTATTGAAGATATATAACCTTGACCCCTTTCTTCTTATATAAGCCAAGGTGGGCATCTGTTGTATAGATCTCCTCACATCCTGCCTGGAGGAATGAGCTCACTATGACGGCATCAAGGCCCGGCATTCCGGTGCCATGGGCGATATGTCCTGCCCGTGATGCTACCTCTTCAGTTATCGGTATTATCGCTGACGATTTCTTTATGTCTTCGATTATCGCAGGATACCGTAAATTACCTGCAAGGAGTTTCTTCTGAAGTTCATAGATGGTAATAGCAGATACCACAATATCACGTTCCTGCCATATCTCTGATGCCAGTTCATTCGCTTCCTCAAGGGCAAAGAAGAAACTCGTATCAACCCCTGTCAGCATCTGCTTCTGACCTTTCCCGGTGTAGCGATTCCCATTCTTTTGTGCCTCCAAGCGGTTTTTCATTCATGAGGGTAGCCAAGACCCTTTTCTTTGCCGCCTTTTTCTCGTCAAGTAAAAGATATTCTTCCAAGGCCTTCCGGATGATTTGTGAGACAGGGGTATTTTCTGTTTTTGCTTTCGTTCTGACGGCCCTCAAGGTATCCTGGTTAAGATAAAAGCTTACAGCCGGCATGACTACCTCCTCATATATCATAGCTTGTTATGATAGTATAGAACGATTCAATAAAAAACCGCAAGGATAGAATTCTTTATTTCATACATTTGAGCGCACCTTACAAATGGCAATCAATATTTGTTACGCATAGCAGGAAACACTTCTCGGCTACCCGATGTACAAATGTTCAGGACGATGGTCGAAAAACGATAACCATTACCGAGAGAAAGGAAAAGGTTGTCAGCGTGGGGAGGTAAGCTCAAACGTCCATATTCTGCCAATGTCCCGTCAGTTCTTCCCCAGATCTAAAACATGACCACAGACTTATTTAGGCATACTACGAAGGTGCATGATACTCTTTTTTTAAATAGATACCTGATATGTTGCCGTGGTACACTGAACAATAAAACAATTCAAGGGGGAAATATGAGGAAAAATCATATAATCATAATCATAGTTTTCTTAAGCGCTCTTTTTATTAACTCCAGAAGCATATTAGCCTGCTCAGAGATATATATTGAAGGAAACGATTCTATTATTTCGGCCCGTAATTTCGATTTTTCATTCGGCGACGGTATTGCCGTTATCACCCCCAGGGGCACCCCCCAAACATCTGCTTACGCGAATAATGACGAAAAGCCTCTTTCCTGGACCAGTAAATATGGAAGCGTAATTTTCAATGTTGAATTGCCGACGAAGAAAAGTATCCCGGCGAGCGTTAATGCCAGCGGATTTGTCCTGGCTGGCGTTGATGGCATGAATGAGTATGGATTTAAGGTCGGAAGTTATTTCCTTGAAACATCAGAGCTTCCTAAAGCGGATAAGCGTCCGGCACTGGCGATTGCATCATTAATTCAGTATTTTTTGGATAACTTCAAAACAGTTAAAGAGGCTGTTTCTGATGTGAAATCTGAAAAATACCGGGTTATTCAGGTCCCTGCGGATATCAAAGGGGATATCGTAAATATCAAGCTGCATTTTTATATGCACGACCCTTCCGGTGACTCAGCTATCGTGGAATACACCAAAGGTAAACTAAAAGTCCATCTTAATCCGCCCGTCCGGGTCCTGACAAATACAATATATGATGAATCTCTGGCAATCCTTAAAAACTATGAAGGTTTTGGCGGCAAGGCGTATATACCTGGCGGGACACAATCCATGGATAGATTTGTGAGGGGGGCTTATTATCTAAAATACCTTCCTGCTCCAAAATCACCAGAAGAGGCGATTGTCTATGGATTTAGCACAGTTCAGATTTTGTCCGAATCTCCTGGGTTTGAACATGGATTTACGCAATGGACCATTGTTTCAGATGTAAAAAATAGAAAGATATTTTTTCGTACTGTGGGTAATCCACAAATAAGTTCCCTTGATTTGAATAAGCTGGATTTTTCAGAAGGACAACCCGTGCGTTATTTAGATTTTCTCAAAAAAGATTTATCAGGGAACGTTGGGTCTTTGTTGACTGAGAAAGGCAAGGGATGGGGAAAATAAATGTCAAATAAGATGCCATGGTATTAACCATTGCCGCTTGAAAGCGGGTATGCTTCTTGTTTGCCCAAAACCATTGACTTCAGGAAGACAGCCGTATTTTGCCGGAATAGGAAACAAGCCGCCAAGCATTTGCACTTTTCAAACCGTATTCGATAAGCCCCTCAAATGTGTATGGTGTAGATAAGTATTTGGCATTAGGCGGCACATGCGTCCGACAAGTCCTCACCACCTCATTACAACGGCACCCCAGGTTAACCCTGCCCCAAAGCCTGCCAGCACCACCACATCGCCTGGTTTGATCCGGCCACCCTCCAATGCTTCATGCAGCGCAATCGGAATGGATGCAGAGGATGTGTTGCCGTATCGATCCAAATTTACCATAAACTTGTCCATGGGCAGATCCATCCTACGGGCCGCTGCCTCAATAATCCGCAGATTGGCCTGGTGCGGTATGATCAGCGCAACCTCTTCCTTGCTGATGTTGGCCATTTCCAGCGCCTGCTCAGTCACCTTTGGCAACATCCGCATGGCAAATTGAAAAACTTCCTGCCCATCCATTTTTACTTTGTGCATATTGGCCGCAATATTTTCAGCAGTCACTGCCGTACGGGTTCCGCCTGCCGGTGTATACAGATGTTTGACTCCCGACCCATCAGCGCCAAGACACATCGATAAAATGCCGTGCTCCGGCAAGGCTGGCCGCAACACAACAGCGCCGGCCCCGTCTCCGATGACGATACAGGACCCACGGTCTTCCCAGTTGGCTATCCTCGAATTTGTCTCGGCCCCGATGACTAATACGGTTCGGTATAATCCGGTGGAAATAAACTGGCTCCCCGCAACCAACGCATAGATAAAGCCCGAACACCCTGCCGAAACATCAAAGGCAGGAGTATTTTTCATTCCAAGCTGTTCCTGAATGATACAGGCAGTTGCCGGCACCAGCAAATCCGGGCTCATGGTAGCCACAACGATCAGATCAACGTCGGCACGATCAATCCCTGCCTGGATCATGGCCCGTTGTGCAGCCACAACACCGAGATCGGACGTTGCCTGGGCCGGATCGACGATATGGCGCTCTCTGATTCCCGTCATTGTTCGAATCCACTCGTCGCTTGTATCCATTGTTTTGGCCAGGTCATGATTCGTCAGCACGGTATCCGGGATACAAACGCCAACACCGGCAATAAGAGCATTGATTAGCATTGTCATACCCCTCGAATTGCTTCACGGTCTGATCTGATAAACGCCAGCAGTTCCTTGGAAAACGGTGTATAAAGCTTCGTTTTCTCGTATTCTGTTTCGCTCCCAAACAATTTCTGCATGAGCAATCCGTCAGTTCCAAACCAGCGCGGAGCCATCCCCCCGAAGAAAAACCCCTTCTCCCGCAGTAAATCAACAGCAGCGCCAATATGAGGGCACGCCATATTAAGTGTGACTTGCAAGCTGATCACCCGGCGCTGTTTTGCTTTGCTCAGGATATCCTCCACCGCTGCAGCCCAGTTGCCGCCGACCATAGGGACCACCACTTTCCAGGTTTTGGCTGAAGCATAATATTTCTCTTCCAGGCTTGTCGACCCATCGGTTGGCAACGCATCTGTCGACGGAAAAAGAATCCTTGGCCGCAGTGAACCGGCAATCCTTTTTAAAATCGTATCATACCGGACCGGCACATATTCGGCCTCCAATAGATCTGTCAGTTCCCAAAAATACAGCACGCAGGATACGCGTGCAGTGCCGGTTTTGTTGCTCTTCCCGTCTTTGAAGCTGTCACCGTCCAGTTGATCCAGTTCCAGTGCGCAGTCAGTCATGCCGATCTTGGCGGCGCTAACCTGCGTAAAAAAGTGACAGCAAACCGTTTCGTTGAAAATCCCGTCGATGTCGGTCATCCGGCACATGGCAGGGTCAAAATAACAACGAATCAAGTGCGACGAAATGTTAGTGTGCGCGTACCCCGGGTCGACTAACATATTTCCGGCTTCCCAAAGGCGGGGATTAGGGGCGGTTTTGAACATCGAAATGTACCCTACCGCCTGTCCCTTCACATCAAAAGCCAATGCTGAAACTAAGCGTCCCGCCTGTATTTCCTTCCATAAAACTTCCGGTTGATAGACATCCTTGACAGGAAAGTCTTCGCCATATAACGATCGAAAAACCGTTCCCACGTGATGGGCGTTCGCTACATCAACGGCAACGATCCGGAATAATTCATCCGGCAATAGATCGGCCTCGCTCAGCAATACGCTTGTCGAAATATTCCACCGCAGCGCCGATCGTTGTGAGGTTTACTGCATCGTCCAGGGGTATCTCAATGGAAAATGCATCCTCAGCCAACACCAGCATCTCCGCAAAATCGAGCGAATCAAGCATCAGGTCATCAACCAGCAACGCTTCAGGCTTCAAGGCTGCCCGGGAAATGCTTTTCTTTTTGAGTTTCAAAATAATCTCGCACACCTTTTCCATAGTTGTCATGCTCATCATTCCTCCCTTTATTTTATTTGATCCGCAAGCGAATCTGCTTCTCCTTACGTGTTTGAACGGTCTTGCCCCCTCATTACAATTCAAAAAGTGAGCCTCGTGCGGGATGATCAGCGCAATTTCTTCCCTTTGCGCTTTTGCCGGTACAGCGTCTGCCCCGTCACCTCCGGCAACAACTGGCAGTTTGCTTTTCAGCATGCGATAAGGATAACAAAAGAAAAACAAACTATCAATACTAACGTATCGATTTTATGGCTAAAAACCAGAGGGCTAATGCCTTTAAAACAAGGGGTCAAGCAATAGTGATTCATCGCTTAAAGAATTATTGAATGCCGTTTGAAACATGGTATAAATTGCTTCTTTGTGAAAAACTTTGTTTCAGGAAGCAAATCCCTACTCCCCTATAATCTTTACGAGTACCCGCTTTTTCCGTTTTCCGTCAAACTCGCCGTAAAAAATCTGTTCCCACGGCCCGAAATCGAGTTTTCCATTTGTGATGGACACCACGACCTCCCGGCCCATCACTGAACGTTTGAGATGACCGTCTGCGTTATCCTCTCCCGTGTTATGACGATACTGGGAAACGGGTTCATGGGGAGCCAGTTTCTCCAGCCACTCGTCAAGGTCCTGATGAAGGCCGCGCTCGTCGTCATTTATGAAAACCGACGCTGTTATGTGCATGGCGTTACAGAGCAGCAGGCCTTCCGTTATACCGCTCTCCCTGAGGCATTCTTCCACTTGAGAGGTGATGTTGATATATGCCCTTCTCGTGGATGTGTTGAACCATAACTCTTTCCGGTAGCTCTTCATCTGTGGTGTTCTCCTTTTTTCTTTTTCTGCCACATTTCCCCCTGAACCTGCAAGGAAAATCATAACAGGAATAAGTTCTCGCACGCGCTATTGAACACCACTTAAAAGCGGTAAGCTGCCGATGACCGCCAAAGGCTCCCTTTCAAGAAGCAGGAATTATTATTAAAAAGTCTCCCCCCACCTTTTCAACACTTGATTGATTTTATCAGAAATAATCCTTCTGGCATCATACCGGTCTACACCACGCATGAGAAGTTCGTCGTATTCTGTTTCGGCGTGCCGTATGTGTGCTACTATTGCAAGGGTTATAGATTTTTCATCGAACCCTTTTGCCTCCTTTGAACGTCCTACCCTACCGCTGTATTTATCGCATGCATGTTCAGCTATTTTCACCTCCAAACCGAGGGGCATGCAAGGATAGTATCGGCGTATCTGTTCGCCGTACTTTTTCACGTATTCTTTATCGATTACTTCGCGTCTTTCGGCCTCACGGTTTCTCCGGCGCTCTCTTGCCTCTGTGTCAGCCAGGCACTCTGTCTCTGCCTGCTCAAGCGCACTCTCTTCAACCAGGAGTCCTTGTCGTTCATATCGCTTTCTTGCCTTTGACCATTTTAAAACAACTGCATATAATTGAGAGTTTTTCTTAGCCCTCCGGGTTAACGCTGTATTACCCGACGGAAGGAACCGCAGGTGTCCCAAGTCAGCACATTCCAGGCACAGCGCCCCTTTGTTTTTGGCGAGGGTTATCCATGCATGTGGTCCGAGATCTTCCCCACACTCAGAGCAAGTTGACTCCCGGGTCGAGATAAAAACCGCTATTTCGCTGTCATCGGTTTTCATAGTTCTTTCGTTCTTTATATTCATCATCTATTATTACAATCAGGTATCAGAATCAAGACAATAATGATTGCCGGATGAAACAGAGTACTTTAGCATTTATGGGGATACAGGATATTTATACAACAATTAATGGTAGGAGGAAGCTATACGTAACAAAAAAATGGTTATCTGAATTATCCCTTTGAAAGAATTAACACAAAATTAACACACCATTCATTACATAATAACAATCACTGTGTATATTAAGAAAAACATTTGCAGGAGGAAAAGATGACCACTTTACGTAAAAAATCGATTGTTGCGGTGCTTGTTTTTGGTTTGTTGCTATTCGGAGTTATAGCTAACGCAGCAGAGAAGGAGCTGATCGGCGCAGGGGCAACATTCCCGCAGCCCCTTTATTCGAAGTTATTCGACGTATACAACCAGCAAAACAAGATAATGATTAACTACCAGGGTATCGGCTCAGGCGGCGGTATCAACCAGCTTATTAAAAAGACGGTTGATTTCGGCGGAACCGATGCGTTCATGACAGAAAAAGAACTGAAAGACGCGGGGGCTCCTGTACTTCACATATCTACCTGCCTCGGTGCGGTTGTGGTAACATACAGCCTTCCCGGCAATCCGAAAATCAATTTTACACCAGATGTCGTGGCGGATATCTTTCTCGGGAGGATTACAAAATGGAATGACCCCAGGATTGCTTCTGCAAACAAGGATGTGAAGCTCCCCGATCTTTCAATCAGCGTTGTCCACCGGGCCGATGGAAGCGGTACAACGTATATATTCAGTGAATACCTTACAAAGGTAAGTAAAGAATGGAAAGAAAAGATGGGAACCGGTAAATCCATAAACTGGCCGGCAGGGCAGATAGGGCAGAAAGGTAATCCGGGTGTGGCCGGCTATGTGAAGCAGACACCGGGTTCAATTGGTTATGTAGAGCTCCTCTACGCAATGCAGAATAAGATGCCCTATGGCAATATAAAAAATAGAGCAGGCAAGTTCGTTGAGCCTACTCCAAAATCAGTCAGCAGTGCGGCAAATGTGAAAATTCCTGATGACACAAACGTTTCGCTTACCGACACAGATGCAAAGGATGGGTATCCGATAAGCGGTTTTACATGGCTTATTTTTTACAAGGAACAGAATTACGGCGGCAGATCAAAGGAAAAGGCCGAAGTGCTGTCAAAGCTCCTCATGTGGATGGTTGGTGACGGACAAAAATATGTTGAGCCGCTCCAGTATTCAGCGTTATCGAAAGAAGCGGCAGACAAGGCAGTGAAGATTATAAAGTCGATGACGTATAAAGGAACACCCTTGTTGAAATAACTAAGCACTATGCACTAAAGGCTATGAGCAATGCACTAATTATATGCTGACAAAAGATAAAACAGAAAAGAGATTCAATCTGATTCTGAAAGTGACTGCCCTTTTTGTTGTGGCTTTGCTTGTTGTGATCTGCCTGACGCTTATCGTCGCTTCTGTCCCGTCGATAAGAACCTTTGGATTCGGATTCTTTATCGGAAAGACATGGGATGCCGCATCGGAAAAATTCGGAGCGCTTCCCTTTCTTGTCGGGACGCTCCTCACTTCCTTCCTGGCGCTTGCAATATCAATCCCTTTTTCTATTGCCATCTCAATCTTTCTCGGAGAGTATTTCAAGGAAGGGGCAATTTCCACGTTTTTAAGAAGTTCCGTTGAAGTGTTAGCCGGCATCCCTTCCGTTATTTTTGGCCTCTGGGGGCTATTTCTCCTCATGCCTCTCGTAAGGATGATAGAAATGCAAGTCGGTGTGGTACCCCATGGGGTAGGGATACTGACTGCGTCTTTGATACTCTCCATCATGGTCATCCCTTTCTCGGCTTCAATTGGGAGAGAGGTGGTAATCCTTGTGCCCTCAGATTTGAAAGAGGCTGCATACTCATTGGGCGCTACACGGTTTGAAGTGATTAAAAATATTATCATTCCTTATGCACGTTCAGGCATCTTTGCCGGGCTGCTTCTTGCCCTGGGCAGGGCAATCGGTGAAACAATGGCGGTGACAATGCTTATCGGGAACAGCAATTTCCTCCCTACAGGCATCTTCAGCCCTGCAAATACTATGGCAAGCGTTATTGCAAATGAATTTGCCGAGGCAACGGGGATAACGGCATCATCACTTATCTATGTGGGGCTTGTGCTTTTTCTTGTCACGACAATTGTCAACATCATCGGCACATATGTCATCAAGAAAATAAGCCTTGAAGCATCCAAAGAGGTAACATAATGGAAGGTAACCAGGGTAGCAGATTCCCGTTGGAATCTGCACAGCGAGCACAGCGAGCGAGAGGGGGAGGCTCCGACGGCTTTGCCGGTGGAGGGGGCGACGTAAGCCCCCGTAATAGAATCATAAAAGATAATATTTTTAAAGGCGCGGTTATTCTCCTTTCATTCATATCGCTTCTCCCGCTGCTTCTCATACTCTACTACATTACAAGAAACGGTATTGCAGTGATAAACTGGGAATTTCTGACCCAGCTTCCCAGGCCCATCGGTGAAGCAGGGGGCGGTATTTACAACGCAATCATAGGAACTCTTTTTCTCATCGTTCTTTCAAGCGTTTTGTCGATACCTTTCGGAATATCGGCAGGGATTTATCTTTCTGAAAAGGGTGAAGGAAAGATGGCCCATATTGTCAGACTCTGTGTTGTTGTCCTGCAGGGCACACCATCGATTGTCATAGGTATTGTTGCATATATGTGGGTTGTTGGACCTTTCCAAGGTTTTTCAGCTTTATCGGGAGGCGTTGCCCTCAGTATCATGATGCTGCCCGTTATTATCAAAACCACGGAAGAGACTCTGAAACTTATGCCTTACTCACTGAAAGAGGCCTCCCTTGCCCTTGGAGTGCCATATTATAAGACAATCCTGAAGGTCATTCTGCCCACAGGATTAAGCGGTATTCTGACAGGCATACTGCTCAGCGTTGCACGGATTACCGGAGAAACTGCACCGCTTCTCTTTACCGCTTTTGGTAACCAGTTTATGAATTATAACATCTTTAAACCTATGGATTCTTTGCCGTACCGTATTTTTTATTATGCAATGAGCCCTTATCCTGAATGGCACACATTTGCGTGGGGAGCTTCATTTATCCTCGTGGTAGTGGTCCTGGGCTTCAATCTCATCGCAAGGGGGATAGCAACTAAATGGAAAGTCCAGTTTTAGCTGTTGAGGATTTCTGTGCCTTTTTTGGCGACAACCAGATATTGAAGGATATCAACATTTCAATATCAAATAATCTTGTTACTGCGCTGATGGGTCCTTCCGGCTGCGGTAAAACTACCCTTATCAGATGTGTAAACAGGATGCATGAGCTGATACCCGATACAAAGGTGTCAGGCAAGATGTACCTGAAGGGCGAAGATGTCTACGCTATGGAGCCTATTTTCCTGAGGCGGAAGATAGGTATGGTCTTCCAGAAGCCAAACCCTTTTCCTATGATGAGCATCTACGATAATGTCATCGCGGGTTACAAATTGAACGGCCTCAGGCTCGGGAGGGATGAGTTTGACGCTATCGTTGAAAGATCATTGAAAAGCGCTGCTCTGTGGAACGAGGTGAAAGATGCACTCCATAGAAAAGGTACTTTCCTGTCGGGGGGGCAGCAACAGCGGTTGTGCATTGCCCGTGCCCTTGCGATGAATCCCGAAATTTTGTTGCTTGACGAGCCCACATCGGCCCTTGATCCGAAATCCACCGCCCATATCGAAGAGCTTATTGTGGAGCTGAAAAAGAATGTAACCATGCTCCTTGTTACCCATAATATTGCCCAGGCAGCAAGGGTTTCTGATTTTACCGCCTTTATTTACCTGGGTGAACTGGTAGAGTTCGGACCAACGGAAAAGATGTTTACCGTGCCTAAAGATAAAAGAACTGAAGAGTATCTGACGGGAAAATTCGGATAGGAGGGGAAGGGGTCTGATGTTAGAAGAGAAAATAACCGCACTCAGAAAGGAACTCATCGAGTATGCTGCAATTATTGAAGGAATGATCGAAGGGAGTGTCAACGCTCAGCTCAGAAAAGACAGTGCAGTGCTCATGGAAATTATCGAAAAGGATGAGCCGATAGCGAATGATGTGGAAATTACCATTGAGGACATGTGTATCGGCATGATTGCCCAGTTCCAGCCAAAGGCTAAAGATTTGAGGACGATCCTTATGATTTTGAAGATTAATAATGATCTGGAGAGGGCAGGAGACCATGCCGTAAATATCGCTGAGAGTGGGCTTTTTTTAAATGACCGGCCACAGTTGAAACCACTCATCGATATCCCCAGAATGGCACAGGATTCTATAAATATGTTGAAGGACAGCATAACGTCATTCATTAATGAAGACTCTCCGCTGGCATACAACGTCTGTGAACGGGACAATGAAGTTGATGAACTGGGGAATCAGATCTTGCGTGAACTGATTACTTACATGACGTGTGATCCTTCCACTATCGAGCGTTCCCTTCAACTGCTCAAAATAGCACGCAACCTTGAGCGTATTGCTGACCTGTCAACGAATATCTGTGAGGATGTTATCTTTATGGTAGATGGAGCGATTATAAAGCATCATATATTAGACAAGAACATCCTTGTATAGTGAAGAAACCTGCCAATAAAGACAAAAAAAGGGCTTCCCCATACGGGAAACCCTTTTTACATTCGATGCTTAAATCTGCTATATCAGTGTCTTTAACTTTGCCTGAAGGTTCTTGGTAAATTCTTTCTCTGTATCTTTGGCTTTTGCCCTCATGATCCTGTCGCCGAACATGGCCAGTTTTCCTACGATGCTCACATCTGATTTATACGTAACCTCTACCATACCCGGAGATACCTCTTTCAAATCTACAGAGGTATTATTCTTAAAATGACCGAGCTTCGTTACGTCTTCGCCTTCACCTTCGATCTCAATGTGTGTCGGCTTCTCAATCTTTGTCATTTTGTTGACGAATTTCAGCTTCGCCGTGATGATGCCGACCTTCTGCTTTACGACGCACTCATAGGTTGTATCATCGATGACCTTCACGGACTCCGTGCCGGGCACACATGTCATGATACTCTCCGGTTTCAGCATGAAATCAAACAGCTTATCAATAGGTGCAGCTACTGTAAAACTACCCTCTATAATCATACCTTCCTCCTACGCTGATATTTTATTTTCACAAAGCCATTTTTGCATTTTTGCCTATGCACTGTACTCTATGCTCTACGCTAAACGCTATTCGCTGCCTCTATAGTTTATCTTGAGCCTTCTCAATAAGATCAGAGAGAATCTCATAGCTCTTGTTTCCGGGCTCTGATATTTGGGAAAGCAACAGGTCAATATATGAATATCCCTGTGATTCGATCCAGGCCTTGTGGCTTTTATCACCCGTTCCAAACATATGCCTTGCAACCTGTTTACTGTTTGGCCATTCTTTCTTGCATGCAGGACATTTAAAGTTCACGGTATACCTCCTTTATCGGTAACTTATTTATTTGCTTCCTGTTCCTTTTTCTCCCTCAATGCCTTCAGGATTCTTTCCGGGGTAATGGGGAGTTCTTTCATCTGTATGCCCAGTGCGTTGTAAATGGCGTTACCCAGTGCTGCTGCTGTGGGGTTCGTGAGTCCTTCGCCTGCCTCTTTTGCTCCGTAGGGTCCTTCCGGCTCGTAGGTGTCTATCTCAATAATCCCTGCTTCCGGCATCTCCGGCGCCCTGATGATTTTGTAGTCAACAAGGTTTGGATTCAACATCTTGCCATTGTCCATAGGCATATCCTCGAGGTATGCGTAACCGGCCGCCATTGAAAAGGCCCCCTCAAGCTGACCGATGAGGCCGAGCTGGTTGATGGGCTGGCCGCAATCGTGTGCCGTCATGGCGTCAATAAGCGTAATTTTACCGGTTTCAGGATCTATTTCAGCTTCAACAGCCTGCATCATGTAACTGTATGCGGGGGAGATCATACCCTTTCTGTGAGGCGTATAGTAGCCGCGGCCTAGAATCCTCTGGCCGTCTTTTGCGCGGAGCGCCTTTTTCACGAGGTCAGTATATTTCATGCCCCTTTCAGGACGTGCAACAACGTGAACCCATCTGTCCTTGATGTCAAGGTCATATACGATGTTCAGGCCCATTTCCGCGTAGGCAAATTCGAGGAGTTGTTTCTTTGCATCCTCGCAGGCCATTTTCACTGCATTACCGGCCATGAGGGTCTGTCTCGATCCCCAAGCGCCAAGGTCTGCCGGGCAGTGGTCAGTATCGCCGGAGTGGACCTTTATATCTTCTATTTTTACGCCAAGCGTTTCAGCGCAGATGATGGCCATAGTGGTATTAGAACCCTGACCGATATCCTGGCAGCCGACGTGAAGTTCAACGGTGCCGTCTTCGTTGATGGTGACAACAGCCGAGGAAAAGGAATAGGGCGAGTCGAACCAGTTAAAGATACCGCCTGACATAAAACCGCAAGAAGAGATACCGATGCCTCTGTTGGGTGGAAGTTCTCCCTTTGCTTTAACCCATTTTTCGATTTCATTGATACATTGTTCCAAACCGCAACTCTGGATGAATGCCTGACCAGGGACTTCGTATCCCGGTGTGTGGCCGTTTTTGCGTCGCACCTCAAAGGGGTCAAGGCCAAGGTCTTTACATATCCAGTCGATCTGCTGCTCTGAACAGAACATGGCCTGCGGTGCTCCGAAGCCACGCATCGACGTAGATGGCATTGTATTGGTATATACCCTGTATCCGTCGTAACGGTAGCCTCTCCATTTATAGGGGAATGAATGGAAAAAACCGGAGAGGTAGAGTGCTGTTGCACCCATGCCTGTATAAGCGCCGCCATTTGAAAACATACGGGATTCCCTTGCGAGAAAGGTGCCGTCTTTTTTAACGCCTGTTCTTACATAGTAGAACATGGGGGTTCTTCTCTTTGATGCGATAAAGTCTTCTTCACGGGTGAAGACGATTTTTACTGGTTTGAAAAGTTTTTTGGAGAGGACAGCGCTGCAGAACATTGCTGCATCGAGTTCGAACTTGCCGCCGAAGCCGCCGCCTACATAGGGTGCGAGGACGCGTACATCACCTTCTCTCATACCCAGCACGCCTGCTATAAGACCCTGTGTATAGTATGCAGACTGTGTTGATGCCCAGACTGTAAGCTTGCCGTCCGGTGTGTAACTCGAAACGGCTGCACGGGTCTCCATGCACATATGGTGCTGGCCGGAGCATTTAAACCAATCCTCTCTTATGTAATCGGCATCTTCAAACGCCTCATCTACATCACCCCATTCGATATGACGCGTTACGTTAACGTTTCTCTCTATGCCCTCATGGATTTCGGGGGCTTCTTTCTTGATGGCATCAAGAGGTTCGTAGACTGCTGGCAATACTTCATATTCGACCTCGATGAGATCCAGGGCTGCTTCAGCGATTTCTTCAGTGATTGCCGCAACTGCTGCTACAGGTTCACCGATGTAACGTACTTTTTCCAACGGAAGCACCTGTTCATCGCAGAGTTCTGAATACCGTCTCCAGATACCCTGTTTAATGCCGAGGGTGTCTTTTCCTGTTACGACGGCCTTTACACCGGAAAGTTCCAGGGCCTTGCTCGCATCGATATTTATGATCTTTGCATGGGGATGGGGGCTCCGTAAGATTTTTCCATAGAGCATGCCGGGCAGCGTAACGTCGAAGGTATAAGTCGCCCTTCCCGTAACCTTCGCCACCCCGTCAATATTATGAACATGTGTATTAATGACAGAATATTTTGCGTGACTCATATCACTCCTCCTTGTATTTGCCTTGTGCAACTGCATCAATGGCCCTTACGATGCTGTTGTAACCGGTGCAGCGGCAGATGTTGCCCTCGATGCTCTCTTTTATCGCGTGTTTTGTAGGGCTTTTATTCTCGTCGAGGAATGCGGTAGCAGACATAAGCATACCGGATGTGCAGAAACCGCACTGGTAGGAACCGTAATCAAGAAAAGCCTTCTGGATGGGGCTCAGCTTACCATTATCTTCAAGACCTTCAGATGTAACAACGTTCATGCCTTCTACCTGCACTGCAAGAACAGAACAGGACTTGACCGCCACGCCGTTCACGGTCACCGTACAGGCGCCGCATGAAACCGTTTCACAACCCCTTTTTGTACCGGTAAAACCGAGGTGATCCCTGATGACCTCGACGAGTAACGTCTTCGGGTTTATGAAAACTTCATAATCCTGGCCATTAACTGCTAATTTTAGTATTTGTTTTTCCATATCTATCAACCTCCTTCGCTATTAAGCCTTGGCCTGATCCCAAGCCTTCTTCAGCATCCTTTTGGTGAGAACACCGATGATGTGTCTTCTGTGTGCTTCAGATGCGTGAATATCGTCTACAGGTTCGCATTCTTCAGATGCAATCTTTCCTGCTTCAGCAAAAAGCGCTTCATCATATTTTTTTCCTATAAGCAATTCTTCCACCTTCTTTACCCGGAGTGGTACAGGCCCTGCGTTGCCGAGAACAACCCTGGCATCTTTGCAGGTTCCATCGTTATTTAGCGTTACAGACGCTGCAACAGCCACAATACCCATGTCGCTGTCCAGGAGGTTAAACTTCTGATAGGCTGCTCCGGTCTTTGGTTCCGGTACAGGAACCTGAACCTCAAGGACAATTTCGTCTTCATTCGTTTGAGTAGCAAAATAGTCAACAGAAAACTCATCCAGCGGGAATACCCTCTCGCCGTTTACGCCGCCAACTTTAATGCTTGCCTTCAATGAGATGAGAACAGGCGCAGGATCGCCTGCTGGATCGGCATGGGCAAGGTTGCCGCCGATGGTTCCCCAGTTACGTGTCTGTATGGAGGCGAGCTTGTTCTCCATAGCCACCAGCACCGGGTAGTTTTTAGCGATCACATCTGACTTCTCAATCGTCCGGTGGGTGGTTGTGGCGCCGATCTTCAGTCCATCTTTTGCATCAAAAGAAATGTAATTCAGTTCTTTTACATGCTTGATGTCGAGAAGGTACTCCGGTGCAACCATCCCCTGTCTCATCACGATGAGCAGTGATTGGCCGCCGCAGATCACCTTGCACTCGTCCTTATGCTCTGAGAGCATGGAGAGCGCTTCATTAAGTGAACCAGGTTTTAGATAGTTAAAATCGTATATCATAATCCTCTCCTTTCTATTATTACTGGGGCTTGCGTCGCCCCCTCTTCGAGCAAAGCCCGAAGAGACTTCCCCTCTCGCTCGTTGTGCGAGCTAATTCATTCATTGCTGCTAATGCGTTTACCTTCATGCGTTATTAACCACATTTTTATTCAGCTTTTGGCAATACCATAGATTCTTCTTCGATACTATCCTTCCGAATTGCATAACTGCATATCCATTATTTTGTCTTCAATGTTCTGGATACAGTTCGGACTTGTTAGAATATTATCCGGTATGCCAAATTTCACATCTGTCGCTTCTTTAGGCTTCATTTTTAGATTGTCAATTAATCCCGATTCCAATAAACTTCCATGATACCCTTTCGAAAAACAGAGATAATAGTGCCTGCCCCTGTATATTGCACAATCGACACACATTGTTTTTGAAATAGGGCAGATCATCTTTTCTTTTGCCATTGCTTACTCTCCTGATTGAAAGGTGATAACACTATACATTTTTCACGAATGGAAATTATTTACAATATTTGCCAAAAAGTCAAGCTAATTTTTTAACAGATTATATTTATTATAATAAACCGGTGAGTTACAATGCATATTATTTTGATATGTTAGTAGTTTTATATTTGTTTACTATAGTGAACAATAAGCTTTAGCCGGGTCTTAGGTCATAGAAAAGGGTTGACAAAGAAGTTTTAATTTCATATAAAGAGAAAAAAACGCTTAGGAGGGGTTTCATGAAAAAACATTTTGCAGTAAAGCTTTTTCTTTTCGTCCTGTTCATGTCTTTCTGCCTCGTCACGCTTCCCAATCTCGCATCGGCACAGCAGAAAGAGATAAAACTCAACTTCTCCAACTTCTTTCCGGCACCGCATGACAACAGTAAAATAATGGAGCAGTGGTGTAAAGAAGTGGAAAAGAGAACCAACGGTAAAGTCAAGATTACTTACTATCCAGGTGGTACGCTTACCCCTGCAGCCCAGACGTATGACAACGTCGTAAAGGGTATTGCTGATATCGGAGAGAGTGTCTTTGCTTACACAAGAGGAAAATTCCCCCTCATCGAAGTGTGGGATCTTCCTTTGGGATATAAGAACGGCGTCCAGGCAACAGGACTTGTGAATGCATTTTACGCAAAATTCAAACCGAAAGAACTTGATGAAGTAAAGGTGCTCTTTCTTCACGCACATGGTCCGGGCATCCTCCATTCAAAGAAACCTGTAGCAAAACTCGAAGATTTAAAGGGCATGAAGATCAGGGCAACCGGTCTTGCCGCAAAGATAGTTGCAGCGCTCGGCGCTGCACCTGTCGGAACAACCATGCCTGAGACATACGATGCGCTCCGTACCGGTGTTGCAGATGGTGCAATGGCCCCTGAAGAGGCATTAAAGGGCTGGAAATGGGGTGAAGTCGTTAGCTCAACAACCCAGAATTTCGGTTCCGCCTACACGGCAAGCATGTTTGTTATTATGAACAAGGCAAAATGGAATTCCTTACCACCCGATGTCCAGAAGGTCTTTGAGGATGTGAGCAAAGAATGGATAGTGAAGCAGGGCCAGGTATGGGATAATGCTGACAAGGAAGGTTATGCATTTTCAAAAGCCAAGGGCAACAAGATTATAGCCCTCTCCAAAGAGGAAGATGCGAAATGGGCAGCAAAGGTAAAACCGTTGCTTGATGAATATGCGAAGAACGCAAAGGCAAAAGGTCTGCCAGGTGACGAAGCATTGAAGTTCTGTGTTGATTATCTGAAGGCACATTAAGTAAATAAGTAAGTGAGTAGAGTAAGCTGAGTAAGTAATTAGGTAATTGTCTGAAATAAAGGGGAATGCGCTTTTGCATTCCCCTTTTTATTGTTCACATCGTAATTATTATTTGTTAATATAAGCCTATGCCATACACTGTAGATATTAACTGTGACATGGGGGAATCCTTCGGGGATTATAAAATTGGAAACGACGAAAAGGTAGTCGAGCATATAACTTCTGCCAATATTGCCTGTGGTTTCCATGCCTCCGACCCGAATGTTATGGAAAAAACAGTAAGGCTTTGCAAAGAACATGGGGTCATGCCGGGCGCCCATCCCGGTTATCCCGATTTGTTAGGGTTCGGGAGGAGGTTCATGGATGTGAGTGAACCGGAACTCATCAATTATATTCTTTATCAGATTGGTGCTTTGAAAGGATTTCTTGATTTATATGAAATACCCATTCAGCACGTAAAGCTCCATGGCGCGCTTTATAACTATTTAGTAAACGAGGAAAAATTATTTTTGAGTATTGTTGGGCCTTCCAGAAAGGCCTTTGGCAATATTATTTTTCTCACACTCGGGACAAAAAGGACTACGGCATTAAAAAAGACCTGTAAGGAGCAAGGAATCAGACTTGCGCTGGAAGCCTTTCCGGACAGGATGTATACGGACGAAGGAGAGCTCCTTCCCAGGAAATATAAAGAAGCGGTTTTACACGATAACGAACTGATTGCCACCCGGGCTGCACGCATGGTGAAGGAAAAGGGCATAGAGAGTATAAATGGTACATGGATAGAAATGGATATTGATACCCTTTGCATACACGGTGATAACCAGGAAAGCATAGAAGCAGCAAAAAAAATAAAAGAGTATTTGACAAGGGAAGGTGTAGAGATAAAATCGCTCTCGAGTTTTATGTAAAAACCTCTGTTGTTAAATATAATTAACTGAAATATTTTAAAGAATTGCAGGGACTATGGAATATTTGAGATATGGAGAAGACGGGATTCGTATCGTATTCGGAGACAGAATTGATCCCGTTATCAACGAAAAGGTGAGAAGATATTATTTGTACCTGAAATCACTTGCCCTTAAGGAAATTGTTGATATTATACCATCTTTCATGTCTTGCCTAATTCGTTTTAACAGCGAAACAATCTCTTTCGAAAAACTTGTTTCTTACTTAACAGAAAAAGAATCCCGTATAAGCGCCTTTGATGTCCCTGAGCTGGCGGTTCATGAAATCCCTGTTGTTTATGGGGGCGAAGGCGGTCCGGACATGGAGTTTGTCGTTTCCTATACAAAGCTTTCAGAAGATGAAGTGATAGACCTTCATACGTCAACCGTATATACTGTTTACACAATCGGGTTTATGCCCGGGTTTCCCTATCTTGGCAGTCTCGATGAAAGATTATATGTCCCGCGCCTTGAAACACCGCGCGCTAAGGTTCCAAAGGGTTCTGTCGGGCTTGCACAGCTTCAGACGGGTATCTATACGTATGAGTCCCCTGGCGGCTGGCAGGTTATCGGAAAAACCGAAGCAAGGTTATTTGACCACACGACTGAGCCGTACTGTCTGATGAAGATGGGTGATAGAGTGAGGTTCATAAGGGCATGATTGAGATTATACATCCGGGTTGGTTGTCACTGATAGTTGATGAAGGAAGGTACGGTCATGCAGATTCTGGCGTTCCCCCTTCTGCCGCACTTGATTCGTTTGCTTACAAAATGCTTAACGTATTGTTAAAAAACCCATCCGGCGCCCCTGCCATTGAAGTGATGGGTAAGGATTTTTCCCTGCAAATCCATGCAGATGTGACATGCGCTCTTACGGGTGCCAGGGTGGAAGCTACCCTCAACGGTGAGCCATTGGAGCCATGGACATCGTTCTGTGCGCAAAGAGGGAGTATGTTGAAGGTAAAAGCCATCCTTGAAGGTTTCCGTTACTATGTTGGTTTCTCCGGAAAAATGGATGCGGAATGGGTAATGAACAGTTTTTCAACGAACCTTGAATGCAGGTTTGGTGGGTTCAGGGGCAGACAATTCGTGAAAGGCGACAGGATCAGGATTACAGGGCCAAGAATGGAAAAACCAAACACAATACATGAAAAAAACATACCGGGCATGAAGCCTCCCCATGTACTCCGTTTTGTGGAAGGGCCAGAGATGGAATATTTTCCCCATGAATCTCTCAGGAGATTGTTTGAAAAAAAGGCATTCTCATGGTATAACGTTTCTTCCAAGTCGAATCGAACGGGTATCAGATTAGAAGGTGAACCATTGGCATTCAAGGAAAGAGTCGAAAAGAGTATTGTCTCTGAAGGAATTCTGCCTGGCACCATACAGATACCCGGTGACGGTTTACCCATCATTATGCTGCATGAAAGAACTATAGGCGGGTATGCACGGTTGGGGGTAATTAGCAGGGCTGACCGTGATCTTCTTGCTCACCTTAAACCTGGGGACAAGGTTACACTTGAAACGGTTGAACCAAAGGAAGCAGAACAACTCTGGAACAAAAAAGCACAGCTTTATGATGCACACCAAAAACACTACAGGAGGTAGTACAATGAAATATCGAAAAACGGCTCATTTTTTCATCGTTTTGTTCTTGGCTCTTCTTTTTGTAGCTCCCCCGCTTTTTGCGCAGGAGAAAGAGATCAGGATCGGCGTTCTCTATCCACTATCAGGCGCTGCAGCTACAATCGGGAGAGACCTTCAGAGGGCAGCGGAACTGACCGCAGATATTATCAACAACAAGACTCCCGGTGTTGATATACCCATGGCACAGTGGGGAGGAATACCGAATTTAAAGGGCGCTAAAATTAAACTGATCTTTGCAGACCATCGCGGCGAGCCTGACCGTGGAGCAGACCTGGCGAAAAGACTCATCCTTGACGACAAAGTTGTCGGGTTAATGGGCGCCTACCATAGCTCAGTTACGAAGACCGTCAGCGCTGTGGCCGAGCGCTATGGAATCCCCATGATCAATGATTCATCGACATCACCCGAACTTACAAAAAGGGGATTGAAATGGTTCTGGCGTACAACCCCCCATGATGATCTTTTTAACAAAGACCTTTTTGAGCTTCTCAAGGGGTTGACAGAAGGAAAGGTAAAGGGTGTTAAGGCCATTCCTAAGGACCAGCTTAAAAATGTTGTCTATGCATGTGAAAACACAGAATGGGGTTCCAGCGTAGCAAAATCAATAGAGGGATTTGCAAAAGAATACGGTTTCAATATAACGAAAGGGATACTATACAACGCAAACTCACCTGACCTCACCTCAGAAGCAAAAGCCCTTGTTTCTGCTAAACCGGATGTTATGCTGTTCGCATCCTACCTCTCTGACTCACTCCTCATGATCAGAACCTTGAAGGGCATGAGGGCGTCAACCAACTTTTTCTGGGGACAGGATGCGGGCTTTGAAATGGCTGATTTTGTTAAAACACTTGGCACAGACACAAACGGTGTTCTGACGAGAACAGTCTTTATCGCAAAGATTACAAAGGTAAAAAAGGTAGCAGGCCAGGTCAATGCCCTTTACAAGAAAAAATATGGCGATGATCTTACAGGCGCCACTGCCCGTTCAGTCGTAGGAGTCCAGGCATGGGCATATGCTCTGAATAAAGCCGGTTCAACCGACCCCAAGGCTATCCAGAAGGCATGCAATGAGATGAATATTCCTGCCAACGATCTGGTCATGCCATGGGCGGGGGTTAAATTTGATGCAACCGGCCAGAATATTCTCGGCAGAGGTCTTATCGGGCAGTACCAGAAGACCAAAGATGGCAAAATCGATCTTGAGATCATTTACCCCTTTGAGCTTGCCACTGCCAATATGATCTATCCGTTCCCGGGATGGAAGTAATGTAAATTGCGGATTGGGGATTGCGGATTGCGGATTGAAAAATCTGCAATCCCTTTCCCGCCTTCTGAATTATATCTAAAGATAGGTTTGTTTGTTTTTTTGAGGCATAAAAATTATGACCTTAATTGATGCTTTATTACAGGGAATTCTGATGGGGCTTCTCTTTGCCCTCGTTGCCCTTGGGTTGAACATTATCTGGGGTGTTATGGACATCGTCAACTTTGCCCATGGCGAATTCCTTATGATCGGTATGTACACCACCTACTGGACGAGTCTCCTCCTTGACATCGATCCCCTTCTTACGCTTCCTGTGGCTGCCCTTGTTGGGGTTCTGCTCGGGATAGCGTCCTATTACGGCCTGATCAGGTATCTCCTCCGGGGCCCTGCAATTGCTCAGCTCTTCGGGACATTCGGTCTCATGCTCTTTCTTCGATACCTTGCGCAGTTCCTCTTTGGAATAGATTACCGGATCATCCAGAAGGGTATCCTGATTGGAAAATCCCTCTCCATCGGTCCCTTCATTTTTGACTGCACAAAACTTGCTGCAGGCTTACTCAGCCTGTTTGCCTTCGCATTCGTATACTATTTTCTCAATAAAACAAAAACAGGAAAGGCCCTCAAGGCAACATCGATAAACAAGGAAGCCGCTTCTTATATGGGCATCAGGACAGACAAGATGAATGCCATTGCGTGGGCTATAGGCGGTGGTACAGTGGGTATTGCCGGGGGTTTACTGGCGAATTTCTATTACGTCTACCCCACGGTAGGTCTTCTCTTTGTCATGATCGCTTTTGCCTGTGTCGCACTAGGCGGGTTCGGGAGCATTAAAGGGGTCTTTTTCGCCGGTTTACTTGTAGGCATTCTCGAAATGGTTTTCCCCGTCTTCGGTTCTCTCGTGAACTCGGATTTCCTCGGTCCTCATTTTAAATTTACCATAGTCTATCTTACTTATTTTATCATTGTTGTTTTTAGACCTCAGGGGTTATTCGGTTGGAAAAATTAAAGGACGCCTTTGATTTCAGAGACTTTTCAAGGGCCGAGCAGATCGGCCTTATCATCTTTTCC
Organism: Pseudomonadota bacterium; assembly: GCA_026388315.1. Lineage (NCBI taxonomy): Bacteria > Pseudomonadati > Pseudomonadota > Pseudomonadota bacterium. The sequence continues at coordinate 69,960 of JAPLKA010000118.1, forward strand.
ATCTTTTTGTTTCTATTCCCCTGGCTTGGCGCCGGGTCATTCGTAAAGGCTGTCATGATTCAATTCCTCCTGTTCTCTCTCTTTGGAATGGGATGGAACACTATTGGCGGATATGGCGGACAGGTGGAACTCGGCAAGGCCCAATATGTGGGAATCGGTGCATATACTGTGGCTCTTACCATGGTGTGGTGGAATATCCCGTTCTGGGTATCCATGCCTATGGGGATTCTGCTTGCCGTTGGTTATTCCTTCATGATCGGCTATCCCTTATTCCGTCTTAAAGGACATTACTTTGCCATTGCCACGATCTGTACGTCCCTCGTGTTGCAGGATATTTTTGCAAACTGGAAACTGGTAGGCGCTGCCAAAGGGATAGAGCTTCCGATACATGAACATCCCGATTTTCTCTACATGCAGTTCAAATCCGACACATATTATTACTACTTCATTATGGTACTTTTTTATGTGGCCCTCTTTTACATGAACTGGTTCCGCAGATCAAAACTGGGCTATCAGTTAAGGATGATCAAAGATGATGAGGATGCCGCTGAAAGCCTTGGTATTGATATACGCTGGTGCAAGATAAAGGCATATACCATCGCCTCAGCCTTCGTTGCCGTTGGCGGTGGGTTTATGGCCGTTTACAACCTTTATATAGATCCTGCTTCTGTCATGGACTTAGACCTTTCCATTAAAATAGCCCTCATGGCAATGCTCGGAGGGGCAGGGTCCCTCTGGGGGCCTATTATCGGCGCTGCCTTTCTCGTTCCCCTTGACCGTTTCCTCGGAAGCTGGCTTGGCGGCCATAAAGGGTTGGTTGGCCTTGATTTCATGATCTACGCAATGCTTATCATGGTGGTTTCTGCCTATCAGCCAAAGGGTATCTGGGGCATCATCGAACAGTTCAGAAGAAAAGGGAGCTGATCGTGGCATTTCTTGAAATATCAAACATTGTAAAAGATTTTGGCGGACTTGTGGCAAACAACAACGTCTCGTTCCAGATAGAACAGGGGGAGATCATTGGTCTTATCGGCCCGAATGGCGCCGGGAAAACAACCCTCTTTAACTGCATAGTCGGTTATTATAAGCCCGATTCAGGAAAGGTGATTTTTAAAGAAAATGACATAACGGGGCTGAGGCCTTTTGACACAAACAGGGCAGGTATCGGCAGGACATTTCAGGTTATGAAGGTAACAACCGGTATGAGCGTCATCGAAAATGTCATGGTAGGCGCATTCTGCAGGACCGATGACCGTCATACGGCACAGTCAGAAGCCTCTGAGGTGCTCAATTTTCTTGGACTGGGAAGCGTAAAAGAATATCACCTGAATGAATTACCCATTGCAATGCAGAGAAAGGTAGGGCTTGCCAGGGCATTGGCAACAAAGCCTGAGCTGCTTATGCTTGACGAAGTCGCATCAGGCCTTAACCATACGGAGACGGATGAACTGGTGTTGCTCCTGAGGAGACTCAACGCCGAGAAAGGCGTGACACTCCTTCTTATTGAGCATATCATGGAGATGGTCATGTCTGTCTCTCATCGTGTCATTGTCCTTGATTATGGCGAAAAGATCGCGGAAGGTCTGCCCGGTGAAATCGTCAAAAACGGAGCTGTGATCAAGGCATACCTGGGAGAGAAATATGCTAAGAGTCACTGAGATCGAAGTCCGCTACAGCGGCATACCTGTTGTTCATAATGTTTCCCTTCATGTCAAGCAGGGAGAGCTTGTTACTGTGGTAGGTTCAAACGGCGCCGGGAAATCGACTCTCCTCAAAACCATTGCAGGGGCCCTTCATCCGACGAAAGGGTCAATACAGTTCGAGGGCAAAGATATACACAAACTCTCAACTCCGGATATTGTGAAGCTCGGTATTACCTATATCCCGGAAGCGCGTCTCATATTCGGTCCTCTCACAGTGGAAGAAAACCTTGAGCTTGGTGCATACATTTTAAACAATGCCGAAGAAACAAAGAAAAACCTCGAATTCATATACAGCCTCTTTCCACGGTTGAAAGAGAGGCGCTCACAGTTGAGTGGCACTTTAAGCGGCGGCGAGCAGCAGATGCTTGCCATTGGGAGGGGTCTCATGTCAAACCCGAAACTTCTCATGCTTGACGAACCTTCTCTGGGGCTCATGCCGAAACTGGTAGATGAAATGCTCGAAGCCGTTGCAAAGCTGAGGACAATTGGAAAAACTATACTCCTTGTGGAACAGAACGTCTTTGAATCCCTCGACATATGCGACCGCGGATATGTTCTCCAGACGGGCAGGACAATCCAGGAAGGGACAGGCAAAGAGCTCCTCAATGCAGAAGACATCAAAAAGGCCTTTCTGGGACTATAATATTTGAGGAAAGGGTTCGAGGGGTCGAGGGTTCCAGTGAAAACAAATCCGCAATCCACATTAAAACCTGTCATCCGTCGTTCGTACTTCGTCGTTCGATGTTCGATGTACGATGTACGATGTACGGGTTCTTTCACCTTTCACCTTTCACCTTCAGTCTTTCACCTTCAGCCTTCTTTTCCTTCACTATTCACTATTCACTATGTCCTGCCTTCGGCAGGATTAAAGCTTGCACTATTCACTTTTTCGCCATGATCATCCCCATCTTTCTCCCCCACCTCGGCTGCAAGGATCGCTGCATATACTGCAATCAGGGGTATATAACAAACGTTCTGGATGATGATATCCGTTCCACCATAAAACATTCGCTTAACGTCAATAAGGATGCATTTGAGATTGGCCTCTACGGAGGAAACATTTTCAATGTCGACCCCTCTTTATTGAGAACCCTTTTCAATTACTTCGAGCCATATAAAGAGAGGATTACGAATTTCAGGATTTCTACAAAACCCGTTCCTTTAAAAGAAGAGACTATCGGGATTTTGAGGGCAAACAATGTGAGTGTCATCGAGCTCGGGATGCCCACTTTCAATAACGATATCCTCAAGGAACTGAACAGGCAGCATACAGTCGATGAGTTTCTTGCAGCCTTTCATACCTTGAATAATGAAGGTTTCAATGTTGCAATTCAGGTTATGGTGGGGTTCCCCGAAGAATCGTGGAACGATATAAAAGTTACGGCAAACAGTATAATTCAGTTAAACCCTTTTTATATAAGAATCTACCCGCTTGTTGTTATAGCAGATACACCCCTGGAAACAATGTATAATAATGGTGTCTTTATTCCGATTCCCTTTGACGAAGCCCTTGACAGGGCGGTCTTCATCTATCTCACCGCCTTGAAACACAGCATAAAGACTGTGAAAATCGGGCTCACCGACAACGAGATTATCAAAGATAAGGTTGTTGCAGGCCATTACCATCCGGCCTTCGGATACCTCGTACGGTCACAGGCATTCTACCTTGGGGTGAAGACCTTGATTGATAAACATGCGCTGAAAGGCGATGTAATTGTCCACCTCAACAACAGAGACATCCCCCATCTTGTAGGCCAGAGACGTTTGAACATTGAGCGGTTTCAAAAAGCAGGCATCACGGTCACATGGCAGAAAGAGGATATTGATGAAGGCAATTTTATCATAGAGAGGTCTCTATCAAGGGTCAGCGGGAATATCTTCAATGCCCTTAGTGTATTGTCACAAAACACATGAAAAAAATTATAAAGGTTTTGACAAAACCGTCAAGGAGATAAGGAGGAAACAATGAAAGCTGTACATCGCATATTATTAGCGCTTGTTTTTTTGCTGGTTTTTACGGCTTCAGGTATTGCCGCCCAGCCGGAAGTGCCCCTTGCATTTGCAGATCTGGGCGATTTTCGCCTTGAGAGCGGTCAGGTTATCCGTAACTGCCGGGCGGGATACCGCACTGCCGGTGTACTGAACAAGGAAAAGTCGAATGCGATTCTCTTCCCTACGTGGTTGGCAGGGACTTCCAAAGACCTCTTCGACCTTGGATTTATCGGGCCGGGAAAGCTTGCCGATACCTCGAAGTACTTTGTCATTGCTGTTGACGCCTTTGGCAACGGGGTATCTTCTTCCCCTTCGAACAGCACGACGCAGTCCGCTTCCGCTTTCCCTGAGTTTACCATCGGAGATATGGTGAATGCCCAGTATATCCTCTTTAAAAAGCATCTCAACCTGGACCGGCTCCATGCCGTCATGGGGATTTCCATGGGAGGGATGCAGGCATTCCAGTGGCTGCTCACTTACCCGGAATTCATGAAGAACGCCGTTTCCATTATGGGCACACCCAGTGTGACCTCCTGTGATCTCCTCGTATGGCAGTCCGAATTAAGGGCAATCGAGACAACACAGGGGGCACAGGAAGAAGATGCCCGGAGGATGAAGAGATTAGCCCCCATTCACGCCCTCGTCACCCGCACACCGCAGTATTATGTGTCACGCATCACGCCTGAGGGACTTCCGCAGTTCCTTGCTGAAACAGAAAAGGCCCTGGCAAAATACAATCCAGACGATTGGGCATGGCAGCTGAAGGCGATCATGTCCGGCGATATTTACCGGCCCTTCGGCAAATCAGCAGAACGTGCTGCCGGCGTTGTTAAAGCAAAGCTCTTTGCTGTTGTTGCACAAAACGACTACATGGTAAACCCGAGGCCGTCACTTGCCTTTGCCGGAATCTTGAAGGCGAAAACCCTTGAGCTTTCGAGCGATTGCGGCCACTTTGCATTCTTCTGCGAACAGGAAAAGATCCGCGAAGCTGTCGCATCATTCCTGGCCAATTAGGTTTCAGAGATAATTCCAATATGCTATCAAATTGATATTAATGGAAAACCATTTCTTTAGCTTCCACTCCGGGCGGATTACCCTTGCAGCGATTCGATTCCGTTCAATCTTCTAACTTGCCGCTGGGCTTCGGACAAATCAGATTGGCCTAACCTCGGCCTGGCCGCAGGCACACAACCTCAAGTCCGACTCCATATTGAAGGAAGTGACGGACACATTGTCCGTCATCGCTGAAATCTCCAGAAAGTCTTATCCTACCTTGCAGGTTAATTCATTACACGGGGCAAAGAAACATTTGCATTCACAGTGAATGCAACTTTTAAAATGATCATAAATCCAATAATTCACGTGCCTTAGCAATCAGCCATTACCAATCAAAAAAACGGAGGGTCAAATCTTTATTATTGACAGTGGAGGATAATGGGTAAGGAAGCGGAGCGGAGCAAAGAGGGTAAGGTTTAAGGGCCTTTTTCTTTGCGGAAGATATTTTTTATAGGATGATGATGCATTTAAGTAGGAGCAACTTCCTCTAATCAGTGGATCCAACGACAAATCTTTCAATTGGTGTATCAAGTATTGCCGAAAGGTTACGCGCCATTTTCAGACTGATGGCCCTCCGTCCCCGCTCCATATTAGAGATATGCTGCCGGGGTACTCCGCCTAAAGCTTTACCCAACTGCTCCTGGGTCAATTTCTTGTTTTTGCGGTAAATCGCCAGATATTTACCCGGGGTCATTCTCTCCGAAACCTCTTTATACCAAGAAGTTTCAAAAACATCTACAACCTCATCTTCATCACTTTTAACAAGATTAAGATCGTGGCCATATTCTTCTTTCAGCACTTCCATCAACCTCGCTGGTATCTGTATACCTTTAATATTGATTTCAATACGGGGCGTTTTCACGACTACCTGCATAATACACCTCTATTAACAATGTTTTGTCTTTACAATACCAACATGCTACCCACTTTTTGGCAACGTGGCAGTGATAGTCCTCATTGCCAAGCTTGCTATAATTCGGCCAGCCAAGGTTGTACGGGTCCTTTATCTCCAAGGTCTTTAACTAAAGCCGCCAAGCTCTCTTGGACAAGGTCAGGCATCTTTTCTGCCACCTTAAGGGCTTTCTTTTTTATCTTGACCCTGAACACATTTATATTGTAATCAATAATTGGTTACATGTCAAGGAAGTTCTGTAGGGTTGCTTACAATCAGCAAATTATTCTTCAACACCTCTTCCTACCGGCTTGATACACCAGCCCCTCTTTTTTCTGCTGACCTTTTTCTGTTTTCCGGCACGTTCGATTATTTTTTATCCCAAATATGTCGTTAGGAAGGTGTCGGAGTATCCCGGAGCAAACCGTCGAGAGGCGAGGAAGCTTGGTCTTTTGCGTATGCAAAAGTTCCGAAGCCGAACGCGAGCGATTGAGGCCGCTGGAGCGGAATGAGCGTGTTTGAGAGGGATGGTCCGACACCCATATGATTCTAATGATAAATCCGGGTTTATAGGAATGAAGTAATCAGGCATGTAAAGCATTGCGCTCAATCTGCTCCTGGCACATCAGGGCAAGTTCACGGAGCCGGGGCAGGGATTGTGTATGTGCAGCCGCACGAAAAAGGTTCCGGAGTCCGGCAGGGATATGCGCAAGAAAAGCATTAAGCCCTTTTGTGAGGCCCAAAAATCCATAGGCGCCGAGGGCCTGCATGAGGCGCTGCGCTGAAGCCTTCCAGAAATAATCCTGGAAGACCTCCCAATCGAGATCCCAATTTGATAACACGTAATAAAAGGACAGAAGTTCGTCGATCTCCTCTTCGGAAAAATCCACATAAGGATCATTGAGAAGCGAGCCAAGATCGTAGAAGGGGCAACCGATGCGCATCCCCTGGAAGTCTATAAGGAAGGGTTCTCCGTCACGGATCATCACATTCTGGGACTGCAGATCGCGGTGCACGAGAGAGCGTATTGTTCCTGTAAGCCGTTCTGCAAGGGCGGAAAGCTCCTTTTCGAGTTCCTGTCCCAGGGATGACTCAAGTTCGATTCCACAGACACCTTTCACAAAATGATCCCTGAAGTATTCCCGTTCCCAGTGGTAGAGGACGGGACCAAAGCCCTCCATGAGCATCACACGCCCTGAGGGCAGGTTTTTTTCTTGGAAGGAATGAAGCCTGTGCACAATAGCAAGTGTCTTCTGATAAAGGGTTCGCCGGACTTCCCAAGAGGTGTGCCTAAGAGACCAGAGGTCTGTATCCCCCATATCTTCCATGAGCATGAGGCAGCGCGCGGGGTCGTGGAAGATCAGCCCGGACACCGGAACACGGATTTCACGGAGAAAGATTGCAATGTCGGCGTAATACGTGTTCTCGATCCGCTTCGGGTCATAATAAATCAGGATGGCAGAATCCGTATGGTTCCATTTTAATCTGAAGAAGCTCCGGTCTGACCCCCTTACCGCCATGGGTATAAGTTCCATGGGGGCTGACTCTGGGAGCCCCAGGGTTTCCCGCGCAAAACCTATCACATCTTCCTGCGATTTCATCGGTCCTCCATGGCAGCTTTCAAACTTTCATAGGCTTCGATGGAGCCGATGTCGTGCCACTCACCTTCGTCAACGACAACCCCCCGGACAGATCCTGGTTTTTCCGTGATTCTTCTGAGAAAGGCAGGGATGACGGATTCAATTTTGCCGGCCTCAAGAAAACGGAGAAACGATGTCTCTACGGCATAGATACCTGTAAAAAGGCAGCTTTGCACCCCAGGATTATTTAGCGTGTGCCGGAGGTCGCAGATATCACCGTGCCTGTCAATGTTTACGTTCAAGGGAGAACCCCTCGTTCTTAGTGCGAGTGTTACCTCCGGTCGCTTCTCTTCGTGTGCCGCGATGAGCTTCAGCAGGGGAAAATCAGTTACCACATCCCCGTTGTAGCAGAGAATGACCTCGTCCTCATTCAGAAGGTCTTCAATGTTTTTGAGTCCCCCGGCTGTGTCGAGAAGCACCGGTTCATGGCAGAAGGTAATGGGCACGCCCCGCCATTGTCTGTCAGGAAACTTCTCCGAATAAACTTCTGCATGATGATGGGTATTTACAATGAAACGGTCTACACCAACACCAAGGAGATGCTCCATTGCATATGTGATAATGAGACGACCCCCAAGCCCTAAAAGCGGTTTCGGACATCGCTCCGTCAGGGGGCGAAGCCGTGTCCCCAGTCCGGCGCCAAGAATAAAGGCCGTTCTAAATCGTCGCCCGTTCAATATATCCTCTGTATTTCTGTACCCGGGAAATAGTGCTTCAGAATTTCCTCTGCTCTAAACCCTTTACTTGCCATAACGGCAGCGCCTATCTGACAAAGTCCCACACCATGTCCCCATCCGGCGCCGTGAAAGATAAACCGCTGAATTTCCCCCTGAGAATCATATTCCACCTTCACAATAAATGCGCTGCTGTAGAGATGGGTCCGGGAGAGCCAGCGTCGTATTTCAAGCTCCTTTCCCACAACCATGCTTCTCTTCGAGCCGACAATCTTCAGCAGGAAGATTCGCCCTGAAGGACCGCGCTGAAGGGGTTCGATTTCCTTCAGGGTCCCGAAATCAAAACCCGATTTCTCCCGCAGGATCCCTTCCAGCTCCTCCCGGGAACATTCCACCTTCCAGCGGAAAAAATCCTGAGTCTCCCGGTCAAAATTGGGAAGGATTGTTTCGAGAAGACCTTCGTCTTTTGTATTGCAGTATGCATCAGGCTCAGAAAGGACCCAGCGCTTTGCCTCTTCTTCGGTCAAGATCGGGTGATGAGAAACCGGGGCGTCCGACATGCTGGTCAGATATGGTATTCGCTTATCTTCCCAGGCTGTCCCGAAATCTTCCGTAACCCCTCCGCAGGCCTTATAATACCGTGCATCACAGATTTCATCACCATATGTAATGACTTGACCGCTGGTTTGCCGGACAGCTTCTCCGGCCCCGTGCGAGACAATCTTTGTGATGCCTTGGTAACGTTGACAATGATCATCGGCACAGACATCGTAGAGGTCGTGGTCTTCCTGTTCATACCAGCGTACAACCCTGTCTTCTCTGTCGGCTTCTCTCTCCCCGGACTCAGGTATCTGTATCTCTTTTGCTTTCTTCTTCCTGCTGAGCGCTGCAAGGAGCCAACTCCGGGACATTATGGCGTGGGCATTCAGGAACTCCACAGGTGCATTGCCGCTCATCTCCGAGGAGATCACGCTTTTTAGGTAATTCTCCAGGGGAATTTCATTAATGGCAGCTATCGTTCCATCCTTGCGGGCCTTAAGAACCAGGTCTCCCTGAAAGGTCTGATCCTCTGCCCTCTCCCAGTGGAAACTGATTCCTATGGTCACACGAAGGAGGGTAAAGGTCGAATTATCGTCGGCCGTGAGCCTGATTATAGATGAACGGGTGATTTCGTGGCCATGTTCATTGGTAAAGACAACCTTCCCGTCAATAGTTTTTACGGAAAACCTTCCTGATACGGGCCCGAATCCATCCCCGTAAAAATCTCCGTTCAGACATCCGGAGACCTCATGCTGCCAATCCATAATGCCCACAGCGATATACGGTTCAATAAATACAGGGGTCGAGGGGCCGAGACCTCCCGGGCCATATACACGAATTGTCTTAATCTCTGTATGGGTGAACATTTAATATACCAAAATGTTTTTGTTCAGTATTATACAGTAAAAAAAAGAAATGCAAGAAAATAAACGGAATATGTTATTATCAGGCAAGGTCCAATGAAGCCTATCACCGTAGTTACACCGTACAGTCCGAGCCCTCGTTTTGAGAAGACCCTGCATTCCCTTACAGAGTCCGGCCTGGTCGAGGACGCCATCATTTTAAGCCAGGAATCGGTTGGTTTAAAAATGGACAGGTGTCGTGTCCTTGTGGCAAACCCTCTTACATCAAGGGAAACGCTTGAACATGTTCTGGCTGAAACCCAAACGAAGTATCTTCTTATTTTGCAAGGAGTCAGACAGGTTTCGCTTGAACCCGATGGACTGCTGAGAATGCTGGATGCAGCCGGGTCCATGAAGGCAGGTATGGCCTATTCTGATTTCTATGAGGAAGACAAAGAAGGGAAGAAGGTCCTTCATCCGCTGAATGATTATCAGATGGGGAGTGTCCGTGATGATTTTAACTTTGGCTCCACGATGCTTTTCTCGACAGAAGCTATCGGAAGGGCCTTTAAAAAGTATGGTGGAATACCACAAGTTCAGCATGCGGGCGTCTACGCACTTCGCCTGAAGGTTTCCATCGAGCACCAGGTCCATCACATTCAGGAACCACTCTATACAATGGCCGGGGAGGGCAATTCCACAGATGCCGGGAAACGCTTTGCCTATGTGGATCCACGAAACCAGTCCGTTCAGAAGGAGATGGAACTCGTATTTACTGATTATCTCAGAAAGATAGGGGCATATCTTCCGGCAGACGGTCTGAGAAAGGCCGACAATGAATCACAGCCTTTTTCCACAGAGGCATCAATAATCATACCCGTAAGAACCGTAAAGAAACAATTTCTGATGCCGTGAAAAGCGCTTTTTCGCAGGAAACGGATTTTCCTTTCAATGTCATCGTTGTGGACAATCACTCCACAGATGGGACAACGGCTGTCCT
>JAPLKA010000119.1 GCA_026388315.1 Pseudomonadota bacterium
CACGTCTTGCCCAGGGGAGTTCCCCCTTCAGTATCGAGACCATGTCCCCTGACAGGAATTTTATCTCCCTTGGTACAGGCATTACCGCCTTTACCGTGCGTGATATGTCAGTCTACATAAACTATGATGTCCAGATCGGTGAAAACAAATATGTGGCCCAAAGCGTGAATGCAGGGTTGAGGGTGGGGTTCTGACAATTACCCTGTATGCCTTCTTTGGGGTGTCTTAAATTCCGTGATTCGTGATTCATACATTGTTAAGGACCGTAATTCGTTCCCCCCACATAATAATACTAACTATTTGTTTGATTGGTTTCATTGGTCTTATTGGTTAAAACCAATACAACTAATGGGACAAATAGAACCAATTGAACATTGAACAGCTTTTCGCAATCGGCATTCAACAATTCTATAGTCAAAAAAACGACGAGGATTGAGGGCCATCTGCTTTAGCCTTATCCTTCACCGTTCCAGAATGCTGGCCCCCTTTAAAAACTCAACAAGGGAATGGTTGAACTTCTCGGGTTCCTCGTAAAAAGGGAGGTGCCCGCTTTTTTCAAAGGCTATGAATCTTGACCTTGGAATCCGGCTGCTTATGTATTTCCCCATTTCGATACCATTCTTGAAAATATGTGAATCGGCGGCAAAGACTATGGTGGGGATTTTTATGGTTTTTAAAACATCCGAGTAATCCCTCATCACGTAATCGGAATAGATGGCCACTGCAACAGGCGTCGGGGTTTTCAGGTGTTCTTTCATCATCCATTCCACATCCTCTTTCGAAGCAACCCCCGATTTGAACATATTATTGATGAATCTCCCGGCAAAAGTTTTCCTGTCTTCCTGAAAGGCAAGAAGGCTTGCGTTCATCCCGTTGAAGTTGTAATTTCTTAAACTATGGGTATTCCATTCCGCCGGAGAGAATGGCACTGGAGCAGAATCAACGATGCCGAGGGCTTGTACCCTGTCAGAGCCGTACTGTTTCCAGTATTCGAGAACCACAGAGCCTGCAAGCGACCAGCCGATAAGTGCAACATCTTCTAATTCAAGGGTTTCTATCAGTGTCCGCACGTCTTCAGCGTATTGGGGAATTGTATGGCTGTCGAGCGCCTTGCTGGAATTCCCGTGACCCCTCAGATCCATGACGATCACCTGATAGTCTTTAGACAGGGCATCCACCTGCTTTGCCCAGAATTTACCCGACATGGTCCATCCATGAATAAAGACAAGGGGTTTTCCGTTACCTTTAACTTCATAGTAGATGAGTGCACCATCAGTTGAAGGCAATATTTCCGCATAACAGGTAAGGGCCATGAGAAAAATAAAACAAGATAATATAAGGCATTTGGCCTTCACGATGTCCCTCCGGTATTTTATGATATCTTAATTATAGCAGATGAATAAGGGAAGACGAATGGATTTATTTAAGGATAGGAACTATTATGATTTTTACGACAGGGTTATGCTCTTCACCTGGCCTTTTTCGCCGGTAAATCCCGTGTCTTTTCCGTTAAAGAAGATATTTACCCCACCGGCATTTCCCACAAGGAGGTTGAATTTCTCCTTTGCATTGAGCATTACCACTTCTTCCGGCTTGAGCATTAATTCCTTTTTCTCAGTGCCATCAATAATTACGCTAATCCACGTCCTCTCATGGCAGGTAATCATCAATTTTTTCGTATCTGCAATCTGTGGGATATTTTTCTTTTCATCTCCACTGTTTACATCGTTCGCTATGTGTACAGCATTTTCCAATTTTGATGTTACCGCCTTATCTTTGTGCATCGTGTCAAAAACAAAAAAACCTACAATTGCGATAACAATTGCAGTGTAAATAAAAGCTGTTTTTGGTATTTTTGACTTTTCACTGAATATTTCTCGAGGTATATGCAGTTTTTGTTTCTGTTCCTGTTTCTGCTCACGATTCTGGATTTTCTTATCCTGGGGGAGATCAACTGCGGCTTCCTGGTATTTGTCCGTCATATAAGGCTCTATCTCTTCGTTAGCTCCCAATAAAGAAGCATATTTACGAGCATACCCTTTCACGTAGACCTTATGGGGAAGACTATCCCAATTTCCTGATTCGATTGCTTCTATAATTGACTTTCTGAAACACAGGGTTTTTGCAACATCGGCGGTACAAAGACCCTTACCTTCCCTTTTTTGCCGGAGTATTGGTCCAACCTTATCAAGTTCAAATATTTTCAAGGTTTCATCAGCATTTACAACCGGTAATGTTTTTTGTATAATTCCACCCTTTATATCTTTATCATGAGCTGATGCCTGGATTTTTTTTATAACGTTCTTTTCGCTTACGGGTTTTTCGAAAGGTTTTAAGATTATTTCATTTATTCTATTACTATTTTCCATCATTGAAGAAAAGGATTTTCCTAAGGGGTCTTTTCTTTTTGTCATAATCGAACTCCATCTACAAATTGCACGAAATTATTATAATATTTTTAATATCTTTTTTAAACATATTTTATCTGTCAGGTTATGTATTTTTTATACCGGACTACTTACAATTTTGGCATATACGCAACTCGTCAATGGCGACACCTGACTTTTTTGAAATAAATTCCAATTGCTCTACAGGGGCATGGTATCTTCCACAAGCAGGACACCTTGCCAGCTCAAACTTCTTTCTCCAGATTGTCCTAAAACCGTCCCTGTCTTCCATGTAAATGTGCCCCGTCGGACATGCTACGACACATGCACCACAGCCTATGCATACATCTGAAGGCTCATCAAAGGGCGTAGATACTTTTTTCAGAGGCCCTTTCCCGGTCATACCAAGCGCAGCAACACCCACAAGTGTTTCACACGTTTTTACACATGTATTGCAGAGGATGCATTTTCCCTTGTCGTTATCCTTCGTATACCGTACAGTATTTACACCATACTGTTTTGCGAGATACTGTATTACTTCCGAGAAAGGACACCGGGCAAGCAACAATTCAAGGACTGTCATTCTTACAAGCTTCACATCGTCGGATTCGGTAAATACATCGATACTATTTTCCACAGGGTAAAGGCATGAAGTAACGATTCTCTTTCTATTTCCCCGCCGAACCTCTACGACACACAATCTGCACCTGCCGTCGGCTCCGAGGACATCGTGATGGCAGAGAGTCGGTATGGCAAATCCTTCTCTTATTGCGACAGCAAGAACTGTTTCTCCCTTTTCTGCTTTTACCTGTTTTCCGTTTATTTTAAATTCAACCATTGTGCTCTCCCCTATTCTATCGTTACTGCATCAAAATGACACACATCGTAACAATTGCCGCATTTTATGCACGTTGTCTGGTCAATGGTATGAACCTGTTTTTTCTCTCCTGTTATACATCCCACTGGACACTCAGAGGCACACCGCATGCAGCCGGTGCATTTTTCAGGATTAATATGAAGCGTAATAAGGGACTTGCAGACCCCGGCAGGGCATTTCTTTTCTTCTATATGTATCCGGTATTCTTCTTTAAAAAACTTAAGGGTAGAGAGCACAGGATTAGGAGCGCTCTGTCCAAGGCCGCATAGCGAGCCAAGACCGATTGCCCTGGCAAGCTCTTCCAGGTGCTCAATATCGCCTTCACCCCCGTTTCCGCTGCATATACGATCTACAATCTCATACATCCGCCTTACGCCTTCCCGGCAGGGGGTACATTTACCACAGGATTCCTCTACAAGAAACTTGAGAAAATAGCGTGCCACATCAACCATACAACTTCTCTCATCCATAACGATCATTCCGCCCGATCCCATCATGGAGCCAAGTTTTGTGAGAGAATCAAAATCCACAGGCATCTCAAGGTATTCTTCAGGGATGCATCCACCGGATGGCCCGCCTGTCTGAACGGCTTTAAATTTTTTTCCGCCTTGAATGCCACCTCCAAGTCCGAAAATGATCTCTTTTAATGTCATGCCCATGGGAACTTCAACGAGCCCCGTATTATTTACTTTGCCAACAAGGGAAAATACCTTTGTTCCCTTGCTCAGTTCTGTGCCAATAGATGAGAACCATTCCCAGCCTTTATTGATAATCTCGGGAACACTTGCCCAGGTTTCTACGTTATTAAGGTTTGTCGGTTTTTCCCGGAGGCCCTTCTCAACGGTATGAATGTATTTAGCCCTCGGTTCACCGGCTTGTCCTTCTATGGATGTCATAAGCGCTGTGGATTCACCACACACAAAGGCGCCGCCACCTCGAAATATTTCGATATCGAAGTCAAAGCCCGAATGAAAAATATCATTACCGAGGAAGCCATACTCCCGTGCCTGACCTATTGCCTTCGAAAGCCTTTCCACTGCAAGAGGATATTCGTCCCTCACGTAAATATATCCCTGATTGGAGCCTATGGCGTAGGCGCCAATGATCATCCCTTCCAGTATGGCATGAGGATTTCCTTCCATAAGCGATCTATCCATAAATGCCCCGGGGTCTCCTTCGTCACCATTGGCGAGGACATATCGTGGTGACCCCTCTGCGGTTTTACAGGAACGCCATTTTACACCCGTGGGAAAACCACCGCCACCCTTCCCTCTGAGTCCTGATTTGTCAATCCATTCAATAATCTCGTCCCTGTGCATGGAAAGTGCCTTAACAAGAGCCCTGTATCCTCCGTGGACAATATAATCTTCTATAATCTCGGGGTCTATGATTCCGTTAAGGGCAAGAACAAGTCTTGTCTGTCCTGAATAAAAGGGGATATCATGAGTTGACACATATCTTTTTGTCTTATCATCTCCCCTGTAAAGAAGCTTTTCGGCAATCTGGTCATCTTTGATCGTGGCAATGAGCAGTTTAACGTCATCCTCAACATTCCTTTTCCCTACTGTCTGGTAGAGTATCTCATCATTTCCAAAGACAACAATCGGACCACGTTCACAGAGTCCATGGCAACCGGTCTTCTTTACCAATACTTTCTCTGTAAGCCCCTCCGAATCAATGGCGTCTCGTAATCTATTGAAAACCTTCAGGGCACCCGATGATACACAACCAGTGCCGGTACAGATATGAATGATCTTTTGAAAGCCTTCAATCTTATTGTTATATTCAGAGGCAATCCTGTCAAGTTCTACCACTGACATGTTCATATTATTCTCCATTTCTGAATTCATTGATTATGCTTTTTACGCCTCCAGGTGTTGTTTTTCCGAAATCCTGTTCATCCACCCTTACGAGCGGGGCAAGTGCGCAGGCGCCGAGGCAGTTTACCGTTTCAAGCGTAAAGTTGTCATCTCCTGTAGTATCACCTATTTTCACCTGAAGCTCACGTTCGAACGTATCGGCGACATTGGGCCCGCCCCTGAGATGACAGGCAGTACCAAGACATACATGAATCGTATGTTTTCCCCGTGGCTTAAGTGACAGCGTCTTGTAAAACGTTGCGACCTCATAGCCTTTGCTGAATGGTATGTCTAATTGTTCACAAGTGTACTTTATTGCCTCTTTCGGCAGGAACCTGTATATCCTCTGGATATCCTGGAATATTGCAAGGATGTATGATTTGTCACCGTTGTATTTTTGTACAATTGAATTAAGCTTCCCGGTGTCTACTTCCATGAAACCCCCTTTTTATTTCGGATCGTGGATTTCGGATTATGGATTTAATTCCGAATTCCGAACTACGAACTGTTTACTTTAGTTCGCACAAACGCTTAAGCCGTTTCCAGTCTAAATTAACCCTCTCCTGTATTTTTGATATCGTTTTTACCGTGAGGTGTCTGTATCTCCCCTGTCCATTAAAATAATCAACCATATGCCTCAGTGGTTCCGGATTATACGTAAGGCTGTATTTACCATTCACAATCTCATAAAGTGGAAACACCCCTGTCTCAACTGCAAGTCTTCCATACCTGATAGCAAGGTCTGTAGGTATCCTCCACCCCGTAGGGCATACTGAGAGGATATGAATATACGAGGGGCCATTCACCATACGGGCCTTCTTTACCTTGTTTATGAGGTCAAAGGGGTAGGATGGACATGCAGTAGCCACATAGGGGATATTGTGGGCTGCTGCTATTTTAGGCATGTTCTTCTTCCATGTGGATTGTCCTATGCTTTTTTTACCGGCAGGGGTTGTCGTGGTTGCAGCGCCGTAAGGGGTTAATGAGGAACTTTGGATACCGGTGTTCATGTATGCCTCGTTATCCACACAGATGTAGGTGAACTTATGTCCCCTTTCCAGGGCGCCGGAGAGCGCCTGGAGACCAATATCGCCTGTTCCGCCGTCACCTGCGATGGCAACAACGTGGATATCCTTCTTCGGAATCTTGTTTTTTTCCATGAGGATCTTCAGCGCAGATTCCACACCTGATGCAACAGCAGCAGCGTTTTCAAAGGCAACGTGAATCCAGGGAAGCCGCCAATCGGTTGTAGGGAGTGGCGTAGAAATTATCTCCATACAACCGGTAGCCATAACAAGGATTGTGTCTCTGCCAAAACCTTTGAGGGCTAAACGGACAGCCAGTATCTCTGCACATCCCTGACAGGCCCTGTGGCCGGACACTGCAAATTCTTCCGACAGGCCCTGTGGCCGGACACTGCAAATTCTTCCTTTGGAAGTACATTTGCCGCATATACATCTATTTCAGGCAACATCATCCTCTCACCCCTATTACATCATAGTTTTTCTCTTTCACGGGGACAGTATCTTTGGTGTGGGCGACCCCGTTGTATATATCGATGAAAGTTTCAGGGAGGACATCCCTTCCCCCGAGTCCGAGTATGTAGTTTTCTATCTTCACGTCTATGCCGCCGGTGTACATGAGTGTTGCTATCTCATGGAAGAGTGGACCGTTTGCAGCGCCTCCGGGCATGGCACGTTCAACAACGGCAATACGTTTTTTATCCTTTAAGACAGAGAGGAGTTCATCTCCGGGGAATGGCCTGAAGAGCCTCAAACTTACAAAACCTGCCTCTTTGCCCTGCTCTTTCATTTCGTGGATTGCTGTTTTGATGTTTTCTCCTATGGAACCCAGGGCAATGTAGACAAAGTCAGCATTGTCTGTATTGTAGGTCTCTACAGGTTTATAGCGTCTCCCAAAGGTTTTGCTGAAGTCATTCATTACTTCGGTAACCACATCTTTGGAATTAATAAGCGCCATTTCCTGGGCATACTTTGCCTCGGTGTAGAGTTCCGGCATGGCATAAGCACCCATGGTAAGGGGTTTATCCGGGTGTAAGGTATAGAGGGGATTGTATGGGGGCAAGAAGGCATCCACCTCTTCCTGAGAGGGAAATTCAATGGGTTCAATGACATGACTTAAGGAGAAACCATCGAGATTTACCATAATGGGGAGGAGCACCCTTCTGTCCTCTGCAATCTTAAATGCCATAATAGTGGAATCAACGACTTCCTGGCCATTCTCACAGAAGAGCATGATCCATCCGGTATCCCGCGCCGCCATGATGTCAGAATGATCACCCCAGATGGAGAGGGGGGCAGATAATGCACGGTTTACCGCAGCCATGACAATGGGGAATCGCATCCCTGAGGCAATGAAGAGGATTTCGTGCATAAGTTCCATGCCCTGAGAGCTTGTGGAGGTGAAAGTACGTGCACCTGCTGCAGAAGAACCGCAACAGGCAGACATGGCAGAGTGTTCCGACTCGACATTGATATAGACGGCATCAAGCTCACCGTTGGCAACAAGCTCTGCGAGGTGTTCCACTATATGTGTCTGGGGGGTAATGGGATAGGCCGCAATGACCTCAACCCGTGCGAGTTGTGCTGCAATGGATGCGGCTATGGATACTTCGATACCCTTTTTCATCGCTCTTCCTCCACCATATTGATTGCACCTGGTTTACACTCCTTGGCGCAGATGCCACAACCCTTGCAGTAGTTAAGATTGGAGGTGAAGAACCCGTCATCTTTACGAAAGACTGCTGCATCAGGACAGTAGAGCCAGCATAAGCCACACTTTATACACTTGGAATCGGTCCAGACAGGCTTTGAAGAACGCCAGTCACCGGTTAAGTACTCACTGGCATTACCAACCTCCTCGATGACGCATCCCACATTAAGTTCGTGCCATTTGTATTGATCCATTGGTTTTGCCATACAGGGACCCCCTCGGGTATATTTGAAAATATTACA
>JAPLKA010000120.1 GCA_026388315.1 Pseudomonadota bacterium
AACCGGACATCTGTATTACCCATGCCCCGGGCCATATGTTCATCTCAGACATACTCAACGAAGAACTGGCGACTATGTAAATGCGAAAATGCAATCGCTGAATGCGAAAGTGATTCTTGAGCGGGAGATTTCCTGTCCGAACTGCTGCCTGAATCTCATCAGAAAGTTTTAAAAGCGAAAGCCCGTTAAACAGCGTCTTTATTGTCTTTCCGGCTATTTCTACAATTTCTGAAAACGTTTCAGAAACTTCTTTCGACAGATAGTCAGGGGATCGCTCGAAATTTACTAAATCACTCATTACACCATCCAAACCGTACCCCTTATCAGGATGTCTTGCTTGAATAAATGATAAAACCCCTTTGGCCTGGTCTATCGGGTTGAGGGCTTCCCTCTGAAGGTTTTCTGTCAGTTGGTAGACCAGTATTTCATCCTTCTGGGTGATCGTATTGACGATAAGTGCCGGGATGGATGCCAGTTCCAGCTTCTGTGCAGCCAGATAACGGCGTTCTCCGCAGAGGAGCAGGTATTTGCCGTCTTTCGGTGTTACAAGGACAGGTTCTAAGACACGCCGGTACACTAAGAATTTCTTAGCGAGTTCAGGAGCGAGAGGGGGTGGCTCTAAGCGAACCGTTCAAGCCGATAAAACCGTTCAAGCTGTTTGAACATCCAAGAAAAAGGGGGCGACGTGAGCCCCGACAATGGATTCCATAAGGGCCTTAAAAGACTCACTCTCTGTATCGATCTCTGAGCGAATCTGTTCCTCCACTATAATGCTTTCAAGAGGCAGGTGTATAAATTCCGGATTTGCAGCCTTTTCCTGTTCAGTCATCTTTTTTCCCTCTTTTTAATTCAGTGGTTCGTACTTCGTCGTTCGTACTTCGTTAAGAACATTTCTCGATGTACGATGTACTGTGTACGATGTACTGTCTTGCGAATCTACCTCGATACCGTCCTCTATTGTAAAGAATATTGAAAATCTGTCAAGTTTTTAATCGCCTCAGACAAGACCTAAAATCTATGGGAATGGTTAATAACAATGTAACAGTAAGACTCGGGTTAGTTGCTGGAAATATCTATCAGAACCGAAGCAAAGAAATACGCGAATATTTTGAGTCAAAAAAATGGTTTTTCTGGGCATCAGATGATGTTCGAGACAAAGTCACTGCCTTGGCTACCAAAGGGTATGAAAACGAGCCAGCAATCATAACTGCAAAAATACTAACGAGAGAACCACATAACAAAATCATCCAACCGACACTTTCAGCGGCGGCTGATGCTGGCGTTGAGCCTGTAATATTAATGAAATAACCACAGATACTCGCGAAATTGAGTGAGCTTCGAGCCCCGGGTACCCGCAAAAAGCGCAGCCGGATACCCGGCTGCGGGTGGGGGAGCAAAACAGTGTTCCTGCATGAAATCGGTTTGAGCAACAATCCGAATACAGGTTATAATTTAAACAACAGCTCCGTATACGTCGGTACAGGCCACATATCCCTTGGAACGATCATTTCCAGATTGTCGATATCTGTGCGCAGGGCCTGCATTGCCGTGATAACCTTGTCACGGTAGGTTTCCGCTTTTTTAACGGTGCCGTCTGTGCCCTGTGCCTTTGCTAACGCTGCTTCGAGCTTTGCCAGGTTCTTATAGGAAGACGTTAACAGCCCGGCCAGCTTCTTGAGGAAATCCTCCTGGACAGAAGCCGCAACCGATACGGCACCAAAACTGGAAATGGAGTCGGCCAGAAAGGTTGCATATTCGATTCCTGCAGGTATGAATTGTTTCCTGACCATATCTATTGCCGCCAATGCTTCGATGTTGATCTGTTTCGAGTAGTGCTCGACATAGATATCGTAGCGCGAATGCAGTTCTTTGTGCGAAAGGACCTCATATTTTCCGAAGAGCTTAAGGGCCTTATCCGTAATAAACGCCTTTAACGCATCAACGGAGTTTGTTACATTAGGCAGGCCACGCTTTTCCGCCTCTTTCACCCATTCTTCCGCATAATTATTCCCGTTAAAAATCACCCGGCTATGCTTCTTATAGGTTTCCCTGATGATCGCTGCCGCTTCGGCATTTTTGTCCTTGGCCTTTTCCAGGCGGGTGGCTATTTCGTCAAGGGCTTCAGCCGCGATGGTGTTTAGGGCGACATTGGGTCCTGAAATCGACTGTGACGAGCCAACAGTCCTGAATTCGAACTTGTTACCGGTAAAGGCAAAGGGAGAGGTCCTGTTGCGGTCGGTATTGTCCTTGGGGATTTCCGGCAGTGTATCGACACCAACGTGGACAAACTGCGCGCCCTTGATGGAGATCTTTTCCCCTTTTGCAAGCTTCTCCATAATATCTGTTAATTCTTCGCCCATAAAGATGGAGATAATGGCAGGGGGCGCTTCGTTGGCGCCCAGACGGTGATCGTTTGCAGCATGTGCGCAGGTGGCCCGCAGGATATCCGCATGGGTGTCGACGGCTTTGAGCAGTGCGCTTAAGAATAACAGAAATTGAACATTTTCAGCCGGTGTATGTCCGGGTTCCAATAAATTGATGCCGTCATCCGTGGAGAGCGACCAGTTGTTGTGCTTGCCGGAACCGTTAATGCCGGCATAGGGCTTTTCATGAAGCAGGCAGACCAAGTCGTGACGTAAGGCGACCTTTTGCATGGTCTCCATGACAAGCTGATTGTGGTCTGTGGCGATGTTCGTGGTGGCAAAAATGGGGGCCATCTCGTATTGGGCCGGCGCTACCTCGTTATGCTGGGTTTTGGACATAATGCCCATTTTCCATAGTTCAGTATTGAGGTCGTGCATGTAAGCGGAAACCCTGTCCTTAATGGCGCCGAAATACTGGTCCTCAAGCTCCTGACCCTTGGGGGCAGGCGCGCCGAAGATTGTTCGTCCTGCCAGCATCAGATCGATCCGCTCCAGATAGAATTTTTTGTCAACCAGAAAGTATTCCTGTTCGGGGCCTACGGTGGAGGTTACTTTCGTGGAAGTAGTATCGCCCAAAGCTTTTAAAACCCGCAAGGCCTGTTTTGACACAGCTTTCATGGACCGCAGCAAGGGTGTCTTCTTATCAAGGGCTTCGCCATAATAGGAGTAGAAGGCTGTGGGAATCGTAAGGGTGACGTTGCCGCCTTCGTCTGTTTTCAGAAACGCCGGCGAGGTGCAATCCCAGGCAGTATATCCTCTCGCTTCGAATGTGGTGCGCAGGCCGCCGCTTGGAAAGGACGATGCGTCCGGTTCACCCTGGATCAGTTGCTTGCCGGAAAATTCCACAATCACACTGCCATCGTCTGCCGGGGATATGAAAGAGTCATGCTTTTCGGCTGTTATCCCGGTCAAGGGCTGGAACCAATGCGTATAGTGGGTCGCCCCTTTCTCAATGGCCCAATCCTTCATGGTATTTGCAACCACGTCAGCAACATCGGGCCGCAAGGGAATATCTTTTTCAATCGTTTCCTTCAGAGCCTTGTAAATCTCCTTGGGCAACCGCTCTTTCATGACCTTATCATTGAAAACGTTAGATCCGAATATTTTCGTAAGTTCCATGATTTCCTCCTCTTCTAAATTTCTAAGACATTCTCTGTTTTGAACTGCTTCGTTCGGTCTTTGTGAAAACCTCGAGGTCGTTGAGGTGTGATATATACACGTCTATGTGTAAATCTGCTGAGAGCAATTTTACAAGTAAACTAATGTTATTTTTGGTAACCGTTTTTGTCAAGTCAAACGGGTAAACGGAGCACTGTATACCTCATCTCTTGAGACATCTTACTATCTCTCCCACGTACATCCTGTGATAGTCCTTCAAGGGATAAAACTCATCTATTGCAGGGTCCAGGAAGTGGGCCGGTATCATATCCTGAAAATATATCTTTTTGCATATCAATACTAATCGTGCCTCAGCAAAATAGATTGAATCGTTATCAAGAACAGGGGTAAGACCTGTTTCTGCTACTTTATTGACATCCCTTCCTGATTTCGTGCCGCAGTAGGTTAAAATATCCCGGTATTGTTCTTCAAGGAAGGAAAGCGTATAGATGCTACACTTTTCCATAAATTCATAGGTATAACGGTTGGGTCTTATCACACAGAAACAGATATTCTTATACCACAATACGCCTAATCCTCCCCAGGCGCCCGTCATGGTATTAAATGATTCCTTTGTACCGGCAGTAATAAGCATCCAGTCTTTACCTATGAGCTTGAAAGGATTATCGGCGAGATTCTCTGGATTTATTTCTTTAAAATTGTTCATGGGGCCACCTCCTTATAATACATTTTCATACTCTATTTTGCAATTATCTTCAATCATTTTAGAGAACAATGAGCACGGCTCCCGCCTCAAATGCGATTGTTCGTCAGATGGAACAATCATCGTGCATTGATGGCTAATGGTAAAACATGCCCTTGAGCACCCCATTTATGACCTCTGAATGCTTTTCCAGTATACAAAAAAAGCTTGACAAAATTTACACTTACGAGTATAAATGTCTAAAGTGGTAAAAAGTGTTATAAGGTGGGATAATGTTCGCTGGAAGATATGAATATACCATAGACGACAAGAGCAGGGTGAGTATCCCCTCGAAATTCAGAGAGGGGCTCTCGACGAATTATGATATGAGACTCATGCTTACAAACCTTGACGGGTGTATCGTGGGTTACCCGTACCAGGAATGGCTGAACATACAGGACAGGACATCCAACTACGGATCCATAAAAAAAGAAGCAAGGGCCTTTCTCAGATATTTTTATTCGGGTATTACCGAATGCCCCATAGACAAGCTTGGGAGGGTTCTCATACCACAATCCTTGAAAACGGCCGCAAGCATAAAAAAGAATGTGGTTATTGTCGGTATGGGTCCAAAGATAGAAATATGGGCCCAGGAACAGTGGGAAGAATTGGTTAAAAAGGCAATTTCAGACCCTGATCAAGTGGCAGACATTGTTTCAGAGCTTGGGCTTTAATGGGTTCCACACATATACCTGTTCTTCTTGAAGAGGTAACGAGTAATCTTGTAAGCGAAAAAACTGAGATTTTTGTTGATGCAACAGTAGGTGGAGCCGGACATTCAAGTTTTATATTAGAGAGGTATGGAAATCTAAGGCTTATCGGTTTGGATGCGGACGAAAAGGCGCTGGAGATTGCCAATGAAAAACTAACCGCCTTTAAGGACAGGGCAACACTTATCAGGGGGAATTTTAAGGATTTGAAGGCAATATTAACATCAATAGGGGTTTCATCAATAGATGGCATACTCTTTGACCTCGGTCTTTCCACATACCAGATTACGGGGAATAGAGGGTTCAGCTTTAATGACGATACCTTTCTCGACATGAGGATGGACAATCGGGAATCATTTACTGCTTATGACGTCGTGAACAGTTATAGCTATGAGGACCTGAAGGGGATTATGGAGGATTATGGCGAGGAATATAAGGCATACAGGATTGCAAAGGCGATTGTAGATGAGAGAAAGAAAAACCCTATATCAACAGCGAAGGAATTAAGCGCAATTATATTAAAGACAAAAAGGAGGACAGGGAAAATCCATCCTGCCACAAAGGCCTTTCAGGCAATTAGAATAGAGGTAAATAGCGAGTTAAAAAACCTCACCACCGGCATTACAGATGCGGCCGATGTGCTTGCTCCTCAGGGAAGGATAGGCATTATCTCATTCCATTCCCTTGAAGACAGGATAGTAAAAAATGTATTTAAAACCTCTTCTCTGCTCATGACCATCACAAAGAAACCCATAAAAGCGGGACGGTCTGAGATGAAACAAAATCCGAGTTCCAGGAGCGCCAAGCTCAGAGTAGCAGAGAGAGAATAAAAACCCGGGGGATAAGCATATGGAGAGGCTTTATATCTCTGTGAAAAGGGAACCAACCTACAGAAGTTTGAGGTCCACCTTTTTAATTGTTTG
>JAPLKA010000121.1 GCA_026388315.1 Pseudomonadota bacterium
AATGTAACCCTCAACGTGGAACTCGTCACCCCCATCGCCCTGGAGAAGGAACTCCGCTTCGCCATCAGGGAAGGGGGCAAGACCGTAGGTGCTGGCGTTGTGACTGAGATAATAGAGTAGAGGGGAAGAAGATGAGGCAACGAATCAGGATATGTCTGAAAGCCTTTGATCATGGTTTACTTGATCAATCGGTTAAAGAGATAGTGGATGCTGCAAAGAAGACAGGTGCACAAGTAGTGGGGCCTGTTCCTCTACCTACAATGATACAAAAATTTTGTGTCTTGAGGTCTCCGCATATAGATAAGAAATCACGTGAACAGTTTGAAATCAGAACGCATAAAAGACTGATCGATATTGTTGATCCGACACAACAAACTGTTGATGCCCTTATGAAATTAGAGCTTGCAGCAGGCGTTGATGTGGAGATTAAGTCTTGAGGTGTATAACATGGCAATAGCAGAATTACTTGATATAAAAGGCGAGAAGATCGGTGAAGTAGAGATAAAAGATGAGGTCTTTGGTGTTGATGTAAAGCCTCACCTGATACACGATGTGGTTAGAATGCAGCTTGCAAAGCGCAGAAGCGGCACAGCCTCCACAAAGACCAGGAAAGATGTGAACGCAAGCGGAGCCAAGCCATTCAAACAAAAAGGAACTGGAAGGGCAAGGCAGGGAAGTATGAGATCACCCTTGCAGGTTGGCGGCGGTGTCGTATTCGGGCCTCACCCGAGGGATTACAGTTATACAATCCCCAAAAAGGCAAGAAGGAGCGCCCTGAGATCTGCCCTTACTGTGAGATATACCGGATTCAACATGAAAATACTTGATAAATTGGAAATAGAGGGAATAAGTACAAAGACGTTCAACGGGATTTTAAAAACGCTGAACCTTACAAAGCCCCTTTTTATTATTAACCAGAAGGATGAAGTTATAGAGAAATCAGCACGGAATATTCCCTATGTAAAGGTATTACGGACAGATGGTTTAAATGTATACGATATTATAAGGCATGAGCAGCTGGTATTGACGTTGGATGCGCTCCGAAAGATTGAAGAGGTATTGGCAACATGAACGAATACGATATTGTTTTAAGACCGATAATCACAGAGAAGAGCTCACTTTTAAAGGATAACGCCAATCAGTACATTTTTGAAGTACACAGAGATGCGAACAAGATAGAAATCAAAAAAGCCATTGAAAAGCTTTTTAAGGTGAAGGTTCTTTCCGTAAGGATCTCTATAATGGATGGCAAAATAAGAAAGCTCGGGAAATTCTCTGGAAAGAGGCCTGACTGGAAAAAGGCAATTATTAAAGTCAGTCCTAAAGATAAAATAACGATTTTTGAGGGTGCATAATGGGTATAAGAGAATATAAACCGACTTCTTCAGGCAGAAGGTTTATGAGCGCCAACACCTTTGAAGAAATTACGAAGGGTAAGCCGGAAAAATCTTTAACAGGACCTGTTAAGAAAACAGGTGGAAGAAACAATGTCGGCAGGATAACAACGAGGCATATAGGGGGCGGTCACCGCAGGAAATATAGAGTAATCGATTTTAAGCGGGACAAGTTAGAGGTTCCCGGTAAGGTTTTTGGAATCGAATATGATCCGAACAGATCCTCACATATTGCCCTCATACATTATGCAGACGGCGAAAAAAGGTACATTCTCGCGCCTCTCGGTTTAAAAGTAGGAGACCATGTTGTTGCAAGCATGAAGGCAGATACTGAGATTAAGGAAGGTAATACGCTCCCCTTAAAGTTTGTTCCTGCAGGGGCATTTGTGCATAATGTTGAGATGAAGCCCGGTAAAGGCGGACAGTTGGCAAGGAGCGCCGGGAGTTATGCTCAACTTGTAGCAAAAGAAGGTGAGTATGGTCATGTGAGGCTTCCCTCCGGGGGTGTCAGGTTGGTGAATCTGTCGTGCATGGCGACAATAGGACAGGTTGGAAATATCGATCACGAGAATGTGACAATCGGCAAGGCCGGAAAATCAAGGTGGCTTGGCACCAGGCCCACCGTGAGAGGAACCGCAATGAACCCTGTAGACCACCCCCTCGGTGGTGGTGAAGGGAGATCGAAAGGTGGAAGGCACCCTTGTTCACCATGGGGGCAGCTTGCAAAAGGCTTGAAGACAAGGAAAAATAAAAGAACAGATAAATTTATCATTAAGCTAAGAGGGTAGGAGGTCTACGTGGCGAGATCTTTAAGAAAAGGGCCGTACATTGTTAAAAAATTGTTGAGTAAAGTCGAGGAAACAAAAAAGACGAAAAGCTCAAAGGTGATAAAAACATGGGATAGAAGTTCTACCATTAGCCCTGATTTTGTAGGGATAACCCTTGCTGTTCATAATGGTAAGAAGTTTATACCTGTTTTTGTGACAGAGGAAATGGTGGGGCATAAGCTTGGCGAGTTTTCTCCGACGAGGACTTTTCACGGCCACTCAGGGGATAGAAAGGCAAAAGTGGTAAAGAGGAAGGATTAAGCATATGGAAATTGTTGCAAGGACAAGGATGATAAGGATATCTCCGAGAAAAGTGAGAATTGTAGGAGATGTTATAAAAAAGAAAAATATTAATGATGCCATGGGTATGCTCATGTACATGCCGCAGAAGGCTGCATTTATTTTAAAAAAACTTCTCGACAGTGCCATTGCAAATGCAAAGCAGAAGAAATATGTTGATGTGGATAACCTTTTCGTAAAAAATGTGATTGTTGACGGGGGGCCAGTGTTGAAAAGATTCCTCCCAAGGGCAATGGGAAGGGCAACGAAGGTCAGAAAAAGATCAAGCCATATTACAATGATTTTGGATGAACTTTAATATTGGAGGTTAAATGGGTCAAAAGACACATCCTTACGGTTTTCGCCTTGGGGTAATAAAAACATGGGATTCAAAATGGTTTGCTTCAAAGAATTATGCAAAATTTCTTTACGAAGATATCATTATAAAGAAATTCCTGAAAACAAAGCTCAAACAGGCAGGCGTTTCGAGGATAGAAATAGAAAGGGCAGCCAACAAAGATAAGAGAGTGAAGATCAACATATATTCTGCAAGGCCAGGCCTTGTAATAGGAAGAAAAGGCGCAGAGGTGGAAAACCTCAAAAAGGAACTCCAGAAGATGACGGACAAGGAAGTTGTCCTGAATATCACTGAAGTAAAGAGACCGGAAGTTGATGCACAGCTCGTTGCAGAAAATGTGGCCTTACAACTTGAAAGAAGGGTTTCCTTCAGAAGGGCCATGAAAAGGAATGTGTCTCAGGCTATGAAGTTTGGTGCAAAAGGCATAAAGGCAATGTGTGCCGGCAGATTAGCAGGGGCTGAGATTGCCAGGACAGAATGGTACCGTGAGGGAAGAGTCCCTCTCCAGACCTTAAGGGCTGATATAGATTATGGATTTGCCATATCTATGACAAAATATGGCGTCATAGGCGTAAAGGTGTGGATTTTTAAAGGCGAAGTATTTCAGGAGGCGGTGTAATGCTTTCACCAAAGAGGGTTAAATATAGAAAGCAGCAGAAGGGCAGGATGACGGGCACTTCGAGCAGGGGCAATACAGTAAGTTTCGGGGATTTTGGTTTACAGGCCCTTGAGTGCGGAAGGCTTACTGCACGGCAGATAGAGGCAGCAAGGATTGCACTTACAAGATATGTAAAGAGAACCGGAAAAGTATGGATAAGGGTCTTTCCCGATAAGCCCATAACGAAAAAACCTGCCGAAGTAAGGATGGGAAAGGGTAAAGGAGCCACAGAAGGGTGGGTAGCGGTTGTCAGGCCCGGTAAAGTGCTCTATGAGATAAAGGGTGTTCCCGAGGACAAAGCAAGAGAAGCATTGAGAATCGCATCTTTTAAGCTTCCTATTGAAACAAGATTTATTGTAAGAAGCGAGGATTTATGAAAGCGAAAGAGTTGAAAGATCTGACAGCCGAAGAGCTTTTGAAAAAGAAAAAAGATGTTAAAGAGGAAGTGTTTAACCTGAGGTTTCAACATTCCACAGGGCAACTTGAGAATACTGCGAGAATGAAGCTTGTAAGGCGCGACGTTGCACGGATAGAGACGATATTAAAAGAAAAGGAACTGAATAAATAGAGGTTGAGCATGGAATCAAAAGAGAAAACAAACAGAAAAAGAATAATCGGTATTGTTGTAAAAGATAAAATGGAGAAGACAGTTGTTGTGGAAGTTGAAAGGTCTTTTAAACATTCCATATACCATAAATACGTTCAGACAAAAAAGAGATATAAGGCACACGACGAGACAAACAGATGTACAGTCGGTGACAAGGTTGTAATCATTGAAGCGAGACCCTTGAGCAAAGAGAAAAGATGGCTGGTGAAGGAAATTATTAAAAAGGAAGTGCATACGCTAATCCAGGAAGAGGTGTAAGAGAATGATACAGGTAAGAACTAAGCTCGAGGTAGCAGATAATTCCGGTGCGAAGAAGCTTGGGTGTATCAGAGTTCTTGGTGGATCAAGAAAACGGTATGGAACAGTGGGAGATATTATTGTCGCCTCTGTAAAAGAAGTGATTCCAAATTCCAAGGTAAAAAAAGGCGAGGTCGTTAAGGCTGTTATAGTCAGGACTAAAAAGGAAATAAGAAGGGTTGACGGCTCATATGTAAAGTTTGATGATAATTCAGCCGTCATAATAAATCAGCATAATGAGCCTGTCGGGACAAGAATCTTTGGACCTGTGGCAAGAGAATTGAGGGCAAAGAAATTCATGAAGATTGTTTCATTAGCGCCTGAGGTAGTGTGAGGTTAATATGAATAAAGAACACCATGTTAGAAAAGATGACCTTGTTATGGTTACAACCGGTAAAGACAAGGGCAAAACCGGCAAGGTTTTAAGGATAAACAAAAAGAAGGACCGTCTCGTTGTCGAAAAGGTAAATATGGTAAAAAGACACGTAAAACCAAGCCAGAAGACAAAGGGCGGTATTATGGAAAAAGAAGGCTTAATACATGTTTCGAATGTGATGATTTATTGTGAAAAGTGTTCGAAGCCTGTGCGAGTCGGAAACAAACTGCTCGAAGATGGCAAGAAAATAAGGTTTTGTAAAAAATGCAATGAGGCAGTTGATAAGTAAACGGGAGGCATTCATTGAGAACGACATATATGGAATTTTACGAAAAAGAAGTGATACCTGCTATGATGCATAAATTTAAATATAAAAATGTAATGCAAATCCCAAAAATTGAAAAGATTGTGGCGAATATGGGTGTAGGAGAAGCGATTCAAAACATCAAAGTTCTCGACATCGCATCGGGTGACCTTACAACAATAACAGGTCAAAAACCTGTGATTACAAAGGCAAAAAAATCAATAGCTTCTTTTAAATTGAGGGCGGGTATGCCCATAGGTTGTATGGTAACGCTCCGGAGAGAAAGAATGTACGAGTTCTTTCATAAGCTTGTCCATATTGTCCTCCCCAGGGTAAGAGACTTTAAGGGCGTGTCATCCAAATCGTTTGACGGGAGAGGAAATTATACCCTCGGCTTGAAAGAACAGATAATCTTTCCTGAAATAGATTATGACAAAATCGATAAGGCACGGGGCATGAATATTACAATAAAAACAACTGCAAAAACTGACGAAGAAGGTTTGGAATTATTAAGACTGATGGGGATGCCATTCAGGGGCTGATGGAGGAATAAATGGCAAGAAAAGCTATGATTGAAAAATGTAAAGGTGTTCCTAAATTTAAGGTCAGAGTAAGGAATCGATGTTCAGTTTGCGGGAGGCCAAGGGCCTTTTTGAGGAAGTTCGAACTGTGCAGGATATGTTTCAGGAATTATGCCTTAAAAGGCGAGATCCCTGGAGTGACTAAATCAAGCTGGTAAGGGGGCTTTTATGCCAACAGTAGATCCTATTTCCGATAT
This sequence comes from Pseudomonadota bacterium, assembly GCA_026388315.1. Taxonomy (NCBI): domain Bacteria; kingdom Pseudomonadati; phylum Pseudomonadota; species Pseudomonadota bacterium. The sequence goes on from JAPLKA010000121.1 coordinate 5,879, forward strand.
GCTAACAAGGATTAGAAATGCATTAATGGTTCGCCATGAATCTGTTGACGTGCCATATTCCAATGTGAAACTTGGTATATCTAAAATTCTTAAAGAAGAAGGGTACATCAGGAATTATAAGATTTTTGTAGATGAGCAGAGGAAAAAACATTTAAAGGTTTATATAAGCTATGACGATGCAAACGTAAGCGTAATAACGGGTTTAAAGCGTATAAGCAAACCGGGAAGAAAGGTGTATGCTAAAGTGGGTGAATTGCCAAAGCTGACCAAACGAATAGGCATGGTAGTACTTTCAACTTCCCACGGGCTTATGACTGATAAAAATGCAAAAAAAAATAATGTTGGAGGGGAACCCCTCCTCTTGATCTGGTGAGGTGCAGGATGTCAAGGATAGGCAGAAAACCAATTATACTGCCTGAAGGTGCAAGGTTTGATCTTCAAGATGGGGAAATTATTGTTTCAGGACCAAACGGGACATTGAAGCGAGGTCTTATAACGGGCTTGGAACTGGACGTTGCAGGAAATTCTGTTTCAGTCAAGAGGATGAACGATGACCTGAAGACGAAGGGATACCACGGACTGATGAGGACGCTCATTAACAATATGGTCGAGGGTGTCAGTAAAGGGTTCGAGAAAAAGCTCGAGATTGTCGGTATTGGATACAGGGCAGAAATGCAGGGTGATAGCATTGTTTTCTACCTTGGCTATTCTCACCCGATCAAATTCCCCTTGCCCAAAGGGATAACCGCACAGGTTGAGAAGCAGACTCAGGTAACGATAAGGGGATTTGATAAAGAACTTGTCGGGCAAACAGCAGCAAAAATAAGGATGCTGAGAAAGCCTGATGTTTACAAGAATAAGGGTGTAAAATATGCCACCGAAACCTTGAGGAAGAAGGCAGGGAAAACCGGGAAGAAGTAAGGATTAAGGGGTAGGTAATGGACAGAAAAGATAAGGTAGAGTCAAGGATAAAAAGGAAAAAAAGAATAAGAAAGAATATCTTTGGCACAATGGATAAGCCAAGGCTCTGTGTATATAAAAGCCTGAAAGGCATGTATGTGCAACTTGTCGATGATGCGAATGATAAAGTGATTACAGGTGCATCTACATTGAACAAGGAGATTAAAGGACAGATTAAAAGCGGTGGCAATATTGAAGGTGCCAAAAAAGTCGGGGAATATATAGGAAAAAAGGCAATCAGCATTGGTATCACCCATGTGGTATTTGACAGGAATGGTTTTAAATACCATGGTAGGATCAAAGCTCTTGCAGACAGCGCAAGAGAAGCCGGTTTAATATTTTAAGAGGAGGCTCCCTGTTGATTGAGAAAAAACGCATAGAACTTGATGGGATTGAGCTACAGGACAGGTTGGTTTACATAAATCGTGTCGCGAAGGTCGTGAAAGGCGGAAGAAGATTCAGCTTTAGCGCCATCGTCGTGGTTGGCGATGGAAACGGTCGTGTAGGGTACGGTCTTGGCAAGTCTAAAGAGGTACCGGATGCAATACGAAAGGCTATTGAGCGGGCAAAAAAAGATTTAGTTAATGTCAGTGTTATACATGGGACCATCCCGCATGAAATTAAGGGCAAATATGGCGCAAGCGAGGTATTCATGAAGCCTGCACGGGAAGGCACAGGCGTTATCGCAGGCAGGGCAGTTCGTGCTGTCGTTGAGGTAGCCGGTATAACAAACATATTGACCAAATGCTACGGTTCAAGAAATTATCATAATGTTGTAAAAGCAACAATAATGGGCCTTTCGCAGTTAAAAACACGTGATATGTTTTTAAAGCAAAGAGGTAAGAGTAAGGGCGAGGAGGGTTAATAAGGTGTCTCATCTTAAGATAAAGTGGGTACATAGCACTATCAGTTGCACTCAAGACATGAGGGCAACTGTAAAGAGCCTTGGTTTTAAAAGGCTCTATGAGGAAAGAATTGTAAAAAACACACCGGAAATGAGGGGCATGGTCAAAAAAGTGATCCATCTTGTAAAAGTTTTGGAGGACGTTCAATAAATGAAACTTTCTGATTTAAAACCAAGCGAAGGCTCAAGGAAAAAGAGAAAAAGAGTCGGGAGAGGAACAGGCTCCGGACATGGAACAACGGCAACTTATGGAAATAAGGGGCAACGTGCAACAAGCGGCGGCACGAAAGGCAAATCGTTTGAAGGCGGCCAGATGCCTCTTACGAGAAGGATACCGAAGAGAGGATTCAGAAATCCCTTCAGAAAAGAATATGCCTTGATAAAAATTGCTGATCTTGAAATATTTAAAGGAAAGGAAAAGGTAGAGATACAAGACTTCCTGGAAACTGGACTTGTTAAAGACGTGAAATCTGGTGTGAAGCTTTTGTCCGGCGGTGAAATAGGCTTTGCCATTAAATTGGTTGTCCATAAGGCATCTAAACAGGCTATAGAGAAGATTAAAGCTCAAGGCGGAGATGTGGAGGTATTGATTTAATGGGAGGTTTCCAGAATATTGGAAAAATCCCTGAACTTAAGCGCAGAATTCTCGTTACCCTTGCCTTGCTTGCAGTGTATAGGGTCGGTGTTCATATACCAACTCCTGGCATTGACGGCGCTGTATTAGCAGGGATATTCGAAAGAGCGAAGGGAACTTTGCTTGGCTTCTTTGATATGTTCGCCGGCGGCGGTTTGGAACGCCTTTCTGTTTTTGCACTTGGCATAATGCCTTACATCAGTGCATCCATTATTTTACAGCTTTTAACCGTGGTGGTTCCTACGCTTGAGCGATTGTCGAAAGAGGGAGAGTCCGGCAGGAAGAAAATCACCCAGTACACCCGGTACGGGACAGTGCTTATAAGCCTTATACAGGGTTTTGGAATAAGTATCGGCTTAGAACAGATGAAGGGAGCAGCCGGAGAGCTCGTTGTTTACAATGCGGGTTGGAGTTTTAGACTCATGACAATGATTACATTGACTGGTGGGACAGCATTCATAATGTGGCTTGGTGAACAGATTACAGAAAAGGGTATCGGTAACGGTATATCGCTTATCATATTTGCAGGTATTGTAGCGAGGATGCCCAATGCAATTGCAAGTACAATGGGTCTGGTGAATTCCGGTGAAATGAACTGGTTTGTTGTCATTTTACTGGTTGCAATGATGCTTGTGGTGGTTGCCTTTATTATATTTATGGAGACATCGCAGAGGAGGATACCGGTTCAGTACGCCAAGCGAGTTGTTGGCAGAAAGGTATACGGAGGACAGGCAACACATTTGCCCTTAAAGCTTAACACCGCCGGCGTTATCCCGCCGATCTTTGCTTCATCGATCCTTATGTTTCCTGCAACGATTGCCAGTTTCATAGACCATCCGTATATGAAGAAATTTGCAGAGCTTCTCACGCCGGGTACCTTTTTGCACGAGCTTTTGTATGTCGGTTTTATCGTTTTCTTCTGTTTCTTTTATACGGCAATAGTTTTTAATCCCGACAGTGTTGCAGATAATATGAAAAAATATGGCGGTTATATTCCGGGTATAAGACCGGGGAAAAAGACATCGGAGTATATAGAAAAAATTCTTTCAAGGGTGACTTTTGTTGGCGCCATGTATATATCGTTTGTCTGCGTTCTGCCTACTTTATTGGTGAGTAAATTTAATGCACCCTTCTATTTTGGCGGTACCGCCTTGCTTATAGTGGTTGGTGTGGCCCTTGATACGATTCAGCAGATAGAGTCGCACCTGATACTCCGGCACTATGATGGCCTTGTTAAGAAATCTTCCCGGATAAGGGGAAGACGATAGAAATGGCGCGGGGCGTCCAAAATATTGCAGAATGGTTATATTAAAGAACAAAGAGGAAATAGAAAAGATCAGAAAAGCAAGCAGGTGTGCAATTGATGTGCTTTTTTATTTAAAAAAGTTTGTTAAAGAGGGAGTAAGGACAAAAGAACTTGAAGAGGCAAGTGCAGACAGGGTTAACAGGACCGGGAATATAAAACCTGCCTTTAAGGGTTATAACGGTTTTCCATACTGTTTGTGCGTTTCTGTGAATGATGAAGTAGTACATGGAATGCCGGGAGAACGTGTTTTGACTGAAGGAGACGTAGTAAGTCTTGATTTTGGTGTTTTTTATGATGGTTTTTATGGAGATGCGGCATTGACGTATAAAGTTGGTGAGATTTCGAAAAAGGCAGAAAGGTTGCTTTCAGTTACAGAATCCTCTCTTTATAAGGGTATAGCAGAGGCAAGGGAAGGGAACAGATTGCACGATATTTCCCACGCGATTCAATCCCACGTTGAAGATGCTGGTTTTTCTGTTGTAAGGGAGTTTGTTGGGCATGGAATTGGCAGAAACCTGCATGAAGAACCACAGGTTCCCAATTATGGCGAAAAGGGTACAGGCATCAGACTGAAAAAAGGCATGGTATTGGCGATAGAGCCTATGGTGAACATGGGGCGAAGCGAAGTGATGATAAAGCAAAACGGCTGGACAGCGGTAACTAAGGATGGTTCTTTGTCGGCCCATTTCGAGCATACCGTGGCGATAACTGATAACGGTCCAGAAATATTAAGTAAACTATAGAAGGATTAATGCCAAAAGGGGAAGGTATAGAGATTGAAGGTACTGTGATAGAGCCACTACCTAATGCTATGTTTAGAGTGGAGCTTCCGAATGGCCATAAAGTGCTTGCCCACGTTTCTGGAAAAATGCGGATGCATTATATAAAGATACTGAGAGGGGATAAGGTCGTCGTAGAGCTCTCACCTTATGATTTAAGCCGTGGTAGAATTATTTATAGGGTTAAATAGGAGGTTTTCATGAAGGTTAAGCCTTCCGTTAAAAAGCGGTGTGACAAATGCAAGATTGTTAAAAGAAAAGGCGTGATAAGGGTAATATGTGAAAACCCTAAACATAAACAGAGACAAGGGTAAGGAGGTAAAGCTTGGCACGAATTGCTGGTGTTGATATCCCGCGGGATAAGAGAATAGAAATTGCCCTGACTTATATATATGGCATAGGAAGACCGCTGTCGAATAAGATTATTGCTGAGGCCGGTATCGACCCTAACACGAGAACCAATGCCCTTTCAGATGAAGAGATAGCAAAAATAAGGGACATTCTGGAAAGGACATGTAAGGTCGAGGGTGATTTAAGAAAGGAAGTAAGCATAAGCATAAAGCGTCTTATGGACATTGGTTGCTACAGGGGTTTGAGGCACAGAAGGAGTTTGCCGGTACGAGGGCAGAGAACCAAAACCAATGCAAGAACCAGGAAGGGACCAAGGAAGACATCAATGAAAAAAAAGAAGTGAGGTGGATAAATGGCAAAACCCAAAAAAAGCGGCAAGAAAAAGATTAAGAAAAGTATCCCGGTTGGTTCTGCTTTCATACAATCGAGCTTTAATAATACAATCATTTCAATCACAGATCCCCAAGGGAATGTGGTGGCGTGGTCAAGCGGGGGGGTTGTTGGTTTTAAAGGTTCAAGAAAAAGCACTCCTTTTGCAGCACAGCTTGCAGCAGAGAACGCTGCAAAAAAGGCTATGGAAAACGGCATGAAGACCGTAGATGTTTATATTAAAGGACCGGGTGCCGGGAGGGAAGCAGCTCTCAGGGCGCTGCAAAGCGTAGGTTTGAAAATACACCTCATTCGCGATATAACACCAATACCGCACAATGGTTGCAGAGCACCGAAAAGAAGAAGAGTGTAAGGAGGAAAACGTTGTCAAGATATGTTGGACCGTCATGTAGGCTATGTAGAAGGGAGTTAACAAAGCTTTTCCTTAAAGGGGAAAGATGTTATACCGAAAAATGTGCTATAGAGAAGAGAAATTATCCACCCGGCGTACATGTTGATACAAAGGGGAAGACGCTTGAATATGGTATCCGTTTAAGAGAAAAGCAAAAAATGAGAAAGATCTATGGTCTTGGTGAAAAACAATTTAGACGGTTTTTTACTATAGCTGCAACCAAAAAAGGCATAATAGGTACAAACCTCATCGTGCTTCTGGAGAGGCGTTTGGACAATATGGTTTATAGATTGGGGTTTGCTACCTCAAGAAAAGAAGCAAGACAGCTTGTATCACATAAGCACGTAATGGTTAATGGAAAAAAGGTGAATATACCTTCATACCTTGTCAGGGAAGGCGATGAAATTTCTGTAAAAGAAAAAGATCTTAAGAGTGTACAAAATGCCCTCGAATCTGTGGTGAGGAGAGGAATACCGTCCTGGCTGGAGATTGACAAAGATAATATAAAGGGTGTAGTGAAACTTCTTCCTGCAAGAGATGATATTACAATGCCTATAAAAGAACAGCTTGTAGTAGAGTACTATTCAAGATAGTTTTTTCTTACCCCCAAAGGAGGGTGCATGCATATGTTTGAAAAAAACTGGCAGGAGCTCATGAAACCGGCAAAAATTGAAATAGAGAAGAAAGAAAGTGCCTATGTGAAGTTTTCTTCTGAGCCCTTTGAACGCGGTTATGGGGTTACTATAGGGAATTCCTTGAGGAGAATCCTGCTTTCATCAATTATGGGCGGCGCCATAACATCTGTGTGGATTGACGGTGTGGACCATGAGTTTTCAACCATTAGAGGCGTTAAAGAAGATGTAATAGAAATAATATTGAATTTAAAGAAGGTCATTCTGAGATTGGATGATAAACAGAAAACGTTAAAGATAGACGCCTCCGGAAAGAAGGAAATAAAGGCAGGAGATATTATTAGCGACAGCAATATTGATATTATAAATCCTGAGCACCACATCGCCACATTGAGCGACGAGGCAAGACTATATATGACGATGAAGGCAAAAGTTGGAAGGGGTTATGTGCCTGCGGAGTCGAATTATGATGAAACAGAGCCGATTGGCACAATACCTATAGATGCAACTTTCTCACCTATAAAAAAAGTCACTTATAACGTTACCCCTGCAAGGGTAGAATCCAGAACTGATTATGATAAGCTTACAATGGAGATATGGACAAACGGCAGTGTTGACCCATTAGATGCCCTCTCGTTTGCTGCAAAGATTATTAAAGAGCAAATGCGTATCTTCATAAACTTTGAGGATATTGAAGAAAGCGAAATTGTAGAAGAGAAGTTCATTGACAAGCATGATTTTAACGAAAATCTCTATAGAAGCGTTGATGAGTTGGAGCTTTCCGTGAGGAGCGCCAATTGTCTGAAAAACGCCGATATAAAATATATTGGAGAGCTTGTTCAAAAGACGGAACAGGAAATTTTAACGACCAAGAATTTTGGCAGAAAATCATTGAATGAGATCAAGGACATACTATCGTGTATGGGATTGAAGCTTGGAATCAGGCCCGATAGTTTCCCCTCAAGGGATGATTTGGATAAAATGGCATTAAAAAGAAAAGATCATATATAGAGGTTTATCATGAGGCATCAGAAAACATTGAGTAAATTGAACAAAACGAAAAGCCATAGAAAGGCTTTGTTAATGAATCTGGCAAATGCACTCTTTTATCACGAAAGCATCAAGACAACGAATGTAAAGGCGATGGCGTTGAAAAGAGTGGCTGACAGGCTTATTACTCTGGCAAAAAAGAAGGACTTGCATTCACTGAGGCTTGCCTTTGCATTCCTGCGTGACAAGGCTGTAGTAAGGAAGCTTTTCGCCGATATTGGCGATAGATATGTATCAATCAATGGCGGTTACACAAGAGTCCTGAAGATTGGGCGAAGAAAAGGTGATGCTGCCCCGATGGCATTAATCGAACTCACACAGAAAAAAGAAAAAGAAGAGAAAAAGTAACATTTCAATATTCAATTGGGAGATCGTTCAACGGCAGGACAACGGACTCTGACTCCGTGAATCAAGGTTCAAATCCTTGTCTCCCAGCCAAGTAAATCCAATAACTTACAAGACATTTCACAAACTCTAAAAACTCAGTGCTAACCTATAGCTACCATTACAAATGAGATACTTTAAAAACTATTTGTATTTTTGGAATCAAAGGGCTAATATTTGGTTCTTTCTTAAATAAAGTGCAATATTCTCTATAACTCGCTGTAATTATATACCAATAAACAAAACGCACCGGTTACAATGAAAACTGGCATATCTTTGGTCCGCCAACCACGAATACCAGGGAGTAACCGATGCATCTACCAAAAAACTCTTCACTATTCCAGGGTACAAAATAACTGATACCTCTCTTGCTGATACAGAAATCCACATTTATTTAGAACCGTATAAGAGAAGTACGCCACTATGTCCACAGTGCAAGGAGGATGAAGAATGACCGAACAGGAAAAGAGTGGTAGTCCCGAATTTATGTACCTGCCTCTGGAAGACATTATAGTGGAGGAACAGATCAGGTCAAGCATCGATACGGAGAGTGAGTCCTTTAAGTCCCTTATGGAATCCATTGTCGGGGCTCACGTCACCCCCTCCACTGGCAAAGCCAATGGAGCCACCCCCTCTCGCTCCTGAACTCGCTAATAAATTCTTAGTGTACCGGGGTGTCTTAAATTCCGTGATTCGTTAAAGGCCGTAATTCGTACATCGTTAAGAGCTGTAATTCGTACTGTAATTCGTAATTTGTGCCCAGTTTTCACCTCTCACCCTTTCCTCCCTACGCTCTATGCTCATCCTCCCATGGATCAGGCGAAAGGGATATTGGCATATATTCAGGCGAAACATCCCGATAAAAGCTATGATGTGGATGGGGTGATGAATGAGCTGATGAAGGTCATACGTGAACCAGAATACGCTTCCCAGGAATTCATAGCAACAGTTGCTATGACTCTCGAAATCTCCGGGAAGTCAATACGGACGCTGCATCGCACAATTTTACTTTTAAAACTTTCTCCTGAGATTCAAGCCGAAATCCGGGCAGGAAACCTCCCCGTTTCCCAAGGGTACCTCTTCGCTGCGAACCTCGAATGTCCGGATCTTATGAAGATATTCACGGATATAATAAAGACGCCCGTTACCAATGCCACCCTACAGACCATGCTCACAGCGTACAAGAAGGTCAAACCGGACCCGGGCATCATAAAGCTCCCATCTATGACAAGGCAGGTTACCAGCTTACGATCCATAGAGTCACACATTGAGATGGGCGCCACAAAATACACACGACCTGGCCTTGAGACGCTTCTTGATGAGCTGCGGGTTTTCTGTGCTTTAGTGGAACTGCGGATACCGATTGCACCAATGCCTGCGCCGGGCAAGAAAAAGCCCCCTCAGGTGTGAAAAAGGCAGTGAATAGTGAATAGTGAATAGTAGATAGTGAATAGTTAAAAAGGCAAAAAATATGAAATGCAGTGAATGGCAATCAGAAAACATTGAACTTTGAATAGCTTTTCGCAATCCGCAGGTGGAACATCCGTTAAAAAACCGTTACTCCCATGAAGTTTGTCCGCGAATGGTTCTATCACTTGTGAGTACTACGGCACCTTTGTTTACACACCCCTCCTGTCAGGTTCCCATATATATTTATGTATTTGTAACTGGAATCTCGCTTGAAGGTTATCGGACAATATCCACTCTGCAAGTTCACGGGGTTCTAACTTTCCATGCACAGTGGAGAAAAGAACCTTGCAACGCTGAGGAAGATTGAATTTTTTCATCTTATATTTAGCCCATGAAAAATCTTTTTTGTCGCTTATTACAAATTTTACCTCGTCGCTATGTTTTAAATGATCAACATTAGCCCATAGGTTTTTCTTGCTCATTCCACTCCCTGGGCATTTGATGTCCATAATTATAGTAGCTTTTTTATGGATAGCACTGATATCAAAACTACCATTTGTTTCGATTAAAACAGCGAATCTTTCTCGGAGGAGTTGTTTTATAAGTTTGTTTGTTCCTGGTTGTAACAGTGGTTCACCACCTGTAATTTCCACCAATTTGGATTTATATTTATGGATTTTTGCAATTAAGCCCGAAATATTCCAGTTTTGACCTTCTTCGTATGAATAGGTTGTATCACAATAAGTACATCTGAGGTTGCAACCGGTAAGTCTTACAAAAACACATGGCAATCCGGCAAATGTAGATTCTCCCTGGATGCTTTTGAAGATTTCATTAACCCTTAGAGTTGTATCCATGATATTTTTCAATATTTCATAAAATTTAAAATGTTTGTCAGAAGCAGCGTTTGTTTATAAAATACAAAAAAGCTTATTCCCAGTAGAACGAACCACTTCCCGGTGTTTCGCATGCCCTGATTTTAGATACTTTTATATTTCCGTCGTTCAATCTTTCAGATAATTTTCTGTATAAATATTTGGCAATGTTTTCTGAAGAAGGGTTTTCTTCACGGAAAGATGGTACTTCGTTGAGGTCTTTATGGTCTAAATCTTCCAAAACTGCTTTTGTAGCATCCTTTAAATCTTTAAAATCTATTCCAATGCCTATCTCATTGAGTGATTGACATTGAACATAGACTTCTACAATCCAATTGTGTCCATGTTGTGCTTCACATTTGCCTTTGTAATTCCTTAAGTGATGCGCAGCTGAAAAATGGGTTTCTACGTAAATTTCGTACATTTTCAATTAAAATTAAACCTAAACGATATAAATTGCAACTTTTATTTATGTACGCATAATATTTTATCTTGCCTTAAAATGTTCAGCACTTCATGCTATGATTATCGGTTATTTGGGAGGTCCGCTTGAAGGTTATTATGGAGATTGAAAATAAACAGGAAATGAAACAATACGAACGATTGAAAAGATTGCAGTACCTGTTGATGTGGTACATATGCCCGATAGAGAATTCAGGAATGCCCGATAAGGTATTTATAGATACCAATTTATGGATATATCTCTTTCTTAAGCCCAGAAATCCTGCCGATAAGAAAAAAAGAGACAAAGTATTCACCGGGTCACAGAGAACTCATCCCCTGTGCCGCCTTGCATGTCCCTGACAATAAACGAGTAACCATTATCTGTTCTGATTCCCACAATGTAACGGAAATAATAACCGGTTTCTGTAAATGCAGAGAACCGGCTTTGCCCGCCGCTTCCTGCAGCAATGATATAGATAATGCCTTCCTTCATAGACCGGTTATAGAGGTGATCGTGGCCGGAAACCACGAGAGAAACCCCTTTTTGCACAAAGAGTTGATGAAGCTCATCCCGGGCTGTTTTGTACCGGTCGAGGCCATGGCGTGACACAATTGGAAAGAGCGACCTGTGAAGGAACACAAACTTGTATCGGAACGGCCGTTCCAGTTCGGCCTTAAGCCATGCAAGCTGCTCTCCTGCTATCATCCCCTTCTCGCCGGGAATCTCTGTGTTCAACATAACAAAGAGGGTATCTCCATCGGAAAAAGAATAGTACAATTTGGGGAAGAACTTCAGATATACTGTGAGTGACCTTTTATCCTGTATGTCGTGATTTCCGGGTGCAAGGTGCAGTATTTTATCCGGCCCTGTAATCTCAAGGAACCTTTTCCACTGGCTTGATCTCCCGGGATTGTGGATGGCATCGCCTGTATGGATGATAACCTCTATGTTTTGCTTCTCCACTATCCGGATAAAGGCAGGGTAAACCGAATCCTCTGATCCTGTATGCGTGTCGCTGATAATGGCGAAGGATGTCAATTCCGCCTGTGCAAAGAGAGGGCACAGGAAGAGGAACAGAGCGATAAGGCCCGCTATCCCGCTTCTTCTGAAAGTTTTATTTTTTATTTTCCTGACCGGCAATCTTACCCCATGAATCACGAAGTGCAACAACCCTGTTGAATACGAGTTTTCCGGGCAAAGAATCTTTTATATCGACACAAAAATAACCGAGCCTTTCAAACTGGTACCTGTTTCCCGGTGCTGCATCTTTCAGACACGACTCCACATAGCAGGAGGTAAGGGTTTCCAGAGACCCGGAATTCAGGTTTTTTGCGAGGTCATCCCCGATACTTGCCGGATCAGCGACCTGAAAAAGGCGGTCGTACAACCGTACTTCCGCGGGTACCGCATGTTCTGCCGATACCCAGTGGATGACCCCTTCAACCTTCCGTCCATCCAGTGGCGGCCCGTTTCGTGTCTCCGGATCATATGTGCAATGCAACTCCACAATTTCACCGGTTTTCTCGTCTTTGACCATACCCTCGTATTTGATAACATAGGCATTGCGGAGACGAACTTCCCTTCCCGGGCCAAGACGTTTGTACTTCTTCGGAGGGTTTTCATCAAAGTCGTCTTGTTCAATATAAAGTATCTTAGAAAAGGGAACCTTCCGTGTCCCCATATCAGGATTCTGGGGGTGATTGGCACATTCAAATTCCTCTGCCTGTCCTTCGGGGTAGTTATTGATTACAACGCGGAGGGGCCGCAAAACCCCCATTGCCCGCGGTGTCTGTTCATTCAAATCATCACGGACACAATGCTCAAGAAGAGAAATATCGACAAGATTTTCATTCTTCGCTACACCGATTTTTGCGCAAAATGTTCTGATTGACTCCGGCATGTAGCCGCGTCTTTTCATTCCCGCTACGGTGGGCATGCGTGGATCATCCCAGCCTGTCACGTGCCTGTTTTCAACTAATTCGATGAGCTTCCGCTTGCTGAGAATTGTATAGCTGAGATTGAGGCGGGCGAATTCAATCTGGTTGGGGCGGTTATTTTCAATCAATTGATTAACAATCCAATCATACAAAGGGCGGTTATTTTCAAACTCAAGGGTACAGATTGAATGGGTGATTCTCTCGATGGAATCTGAAAGGCAGTGGGCAAAGTCATACATGGGGTAGATGACCCATTCGTTGCCTGTCCGATAGTGGGGTGCCTGTTTGATGCGGTATATGACGGGATCGCGCATGACAACATTGGGAGAAGACATATCGATTTTAGCGCGAAGCACATGTGCCCCGTCCTTGAATTCACCGGCACGCATGCGGGCAAACAAATCAAGATTCTCCTCGATAGGGCGCATCCGGTAAGGACTTTCTCTGCCCGGCACGGTAAGCGTTCCGCGGTATTCCCTGATTTCATCTGCGCTCAAACTGCAGACATAAGCCTTGCCAATCCCGATAAGCTTGACTGCAAACTGATAGAGTTGCTCAAAGTAGTCAGAGGCATAAAAGAGGCGCTTATCCCAGTCGAACCCGAGCCAGCGAACATCGTTTATGATTGATTCGACATACTCCAGAGATTCACCGGCAGGATCGGTATCATCCATCCTCAGGTTGCACGTCCCTTTATATTGTGCAGCAATCCCAAAATTCAGGCAGATTGATTTGGCATGCCCGATGTGGAGATAGCCGTTCGGCTCCGGAGGAAAACGGGTAGCAACACGCCCGCCGTGTTTGTTTGTTTTTAAATGATCATCGATAATTTCACGAATGAAATCGGTTGGCGCTGAAACATCCGGTTGTGTCATTATAAAGCTCCTTTAAGTTGGTTCACGGTTCACGGTGAAGAAACCGGCTTGTTTAAGATATGCAATTTTTTACCATAAGCATCTCTCTCTTGCAAGAAAAGGGACGCCTGTCACATGCATCGTTATTTGCTGTCACCAATCAACGGCAATACTTTATCTATATGGAAGTAGACAAGATATCGTTTTTCGTTTTGCTGATTTTCGGGCACCGTGTAGGATTTTCTCCACCTTATTTTTGCAATGACCTCCAGGTCAGTTTCTTCTTTTATCCTGGTAAGGTATAATCTTTTACCGGCAAATTTTTCTCCGGCCTCCATAAAAATATATGCAGCATGGGGGTTCGATTGGAGGTTTTCATGGGTCAGGCGTTCGGTCATGATATATGCGACGGTTTCCTCATCAATGAAGTGAGGTCTTGAATAGACAGCTACATCTACTTTGCCCTGTGAGTCTGCCGTTGCCAATACGCCGCGGCCGGTTGCATTTTCAAAATATTCACTGAGATTCATCTTTGTCCTCCTGTAGAATTTGTACTTATTATAGCAAGATTCTATGTGTAGTGGTAAATTAAAAGCATGATGAATTTGGAACGGCTGCTGCATAGTTTTATTCTTTTGTGATAGTATCGTGAAAAAGGAGATGGATATGAAAAAGACACAGAAAAGCGTTTATTGGTATGGTTTTCTCCTTGTTTGTTGTTTCATCGGTTTAATCCTGTTTCTCCACAATCCTCTGTCCGCCCAGAATATCATTGAAGAATGGAACACAGTGAAGGCCCCGGCCAAACCGGAATTAAAGTCCGTTACAATAGATCCGAAGGCAACGGCCTTACTGATGCTGGATTTCAACAAACAGACATGTAATGACGAAAGGCGTCCACGCTGTATTGCTTCAATCCCCAAGGTAAAGAAACTCCTTACTGAAGCCCGCGCAAAAGGGGTTTACGTGATTTTCAGCCTCTCGCCGGGGGCAGCAGTGACAGATATCGCCAAAGAACTTGCCCCCCTTGCCAGGGAACCTGTTGTCACGTCGGGGCCGGATAAATTTCTTGGAACCGATATCGAGAAAATCCTTAAGGAGAAGGGCATTAAAACAGTAATTGCCGTGGGAACAGCAGCCCATGGTGCAGTTCTGTATACAGCAAGCGGGGCAGCCCTGAGGGGTATGCAGGTAATTGTCCCTGTTGACGGGATGTCTGCCGAAAGCACCTATCCCGAACAGTATGTGGCATGGCACATGGTAAATGCCCCCAGAGTCTCTGCCCTGACGGTATTGACAACGATTGACCTCATAAAGTATTAAGGAATTCAACGAGCCACAGCCCTTCTGTCGGTCAGGTTGAAACCGTTCCTTAAGGGGTATTAGGGATTCCCGTCTTTGTTATGGTTGTGTAAAGGCAAGGACAGTTTTAAGGAGTTAAATGGAGCGGGCAACGGGGCTCGAACCCGCGACATCAAGCTTGGGAAGCTTGCACTCTACCAACTGAGTTATGCCCGCATTGTGTATAATATTAAAGGATTTGAAACGCTAAATCAATATTTTTCAGCTTTTCCTGTTATAGCCGAATCTCTCTTCAAAAACAGGGGCTACGAGGTTGTCAACAGGTGCATGGTCATCGGTAATAATAATCGAATACCTTTTGTTAATGAATTCCTGCATGAGGTTTTCAGGCACAACTGCTGATGTGGCACGACCTCCCAGTCGGCCTTTAATATGTGTTTTAAAGTCTTCAATATCGATATTGCCTTTTCCGGCTAACACGATAAAAGTGCTGATGCGGGTATTTTCGAAGTCAGGGCTTACCGAAATGAGGTACACATTTTTCTGTCCGAAGACTTCACGCAAGGTTTTCATATATGACGGAAGAAAGGCTCCTTTTTGAAAATTATCGATAATGTTGGACATCAATATACCACCGGGATTCATGACCCCCTTGATCTGTTCGGCAAATTCCTTTGTTGTTAAATGATAGGGTATGGAAAGGTCATTATAGGCGTCGGTAAAAACGAGGTCATACTTTTCCTTGCAATTCATTACATACCAGCGGCCGTCTTCATTAAAAGACTTGATCCGTGTGGTTTTCGGCAGCCCGAGGTTTTTATTCACTATGTTAGTCACTTCAGGATCAATTTCTACAACATCAATGTGGGCATTGGGGTAGTAAACTTCCATATACCTCGGAAAGGTATAGCCGCCCCCCCCGATGGTGAGACTTTTAAAATCCAGATCTTTTTTGAACTTCCATTTCAATACATCGGCATAAATCCTTTCGTACTCGTATTCGATATGCATTGGGTTGTCCAGACTGACATAGGAATGGATGAGGTTGTCCAGTATCATTGCCTCAAGCGGTGTTTTACCGTCGGAACTGGTTGTTTTGCTCAGTTTTATGGTAAAGTAGTCGCTTTCTTTATACAGGTAGGCCTTGTCGGAGATAGGTATTTTAAAAAGATACGCATGAATTGCCCAGATGGCAGGGAAGGCGATGACGAGAAATATGGCGGCACTCTTTTTTGATTTAAAGAGAGAGCCCGAAAAAACCGCTGCGAGGATCAATATGATCCCCATGGTGAGGATAATACTTTTTGTTCCCATCCAGGAGATCAGGAAAAAACCGGTAGCAAATGTGCCGATGATTGCCCCCAATGTTGAAAAGGCATATATTTTCCCTATGACATTCCCTGCTTTATCGAGGTCTTTGAGCGTAAGCCTCACTACTACAGGTGAAATAGTTCCAAGTATACAGCCAGGTATGAAAAATATAATGGTTGTGACGAGAAATATGCGCAGCATGAGGGAGAGTGGAAAACGGTATCCTGCCACTAAACCGGTGAGCGGGATGATGGTAAGCGATGCAATGCCTGATAAGAGGAGCAGCCACCCAAGGGTCTTCCGGGTGGGAAATCTGTCCACCAGCTTACCTCCGATATAGGCGCCGATGCTTATCCCCGCAAGGATTACCCCTATGATGCTTGTCCAGGTATAAATGGAAACACCTACAAAGGGGGCGAGTATACGGCCTGCAACCATCTCAATGACCAATGAGCAGAAACTTGCTATGAACATTATAATATAGGCTTCAATAAGAATCATAAATACAAAAACCTCCATAAAATTAAATTGTGTAGCACGGTTTAGTTGGCTACGATTTAAAACGAAGCATTTGAATGCGCCTTAATAATTATAGTATTACAGGCGCTTTGTCAAATCATTTCATGGAAGGCAGGGTCTTACCTTCCATGTGTTTTTCATGAGGATAAGATATTCATATTTATAGAGATCCTCAACGAACTGGCAGATCATTTCTCCCTCATCGCTGAAGCGTCCCTGCGATGCCATGATGAACCGGAGTTCTTCCGTTACATCAAAGGAAAGAAAATCGGCGAAGGGGCCGCGTATAGAGGTGTAATTGAAAGTATGAGCGACCTGCTGGAGGTGCGAAAATCTGATCGAGTACTCGTTATGACCCATAAGGGAAATTTTCTCCGGGTTCCCTGTGGATTTAATATGAACAATAGACCGCAATGCCTCAGGGACTCCAGCTTCACAACTGTGCTCACCAAGATAAATATATGGGATTCCTGAAGCGCAGAGCCTTTCCAGGGCTTGGATAGCGCCGATGTTAAGATTAAAACCCTCGCCCTCCGGCCATTCAAATTTGTATTTTTCAAAGAGACGAAATAGTGTCAACAATGTCGGATCTGTGATTTTAGCAGATGATTGAAACATGACCTGATTCAGATTAGTGAGGGTCGGAAAATCTCCCAGGTTTTCATTCAGGATGGCCAGATCAAACCCTGTTAGAATGGAAGGATCGGTCTCCAGAAAATCTTCTTCCCTGTAGGAAACATTGTACTGGCTGAGGGTCTCTTTTTGTTTTTGGAGAAGGAATGGAGAGATATCTACCATACATGGCTGAAGCGAGTTATCCCTGTCGAGAAAATCCTTCATCACGTAGCCGTACCCGCCGCCGATTTCCATGATCTTTTTAATGCTTTCTATTGGCATGAAGTTGCTTAAATAATCATAGAGGAGGTGCCCGAAAGAATCGTTGCGACTGAGTATCTTCCTAAGCGGCGTTTGTTCAGGGTAGAGGGCATTGCATACAGTTAATTCCCAGCCAAGTGTGTTCAGTTGGCCCGTATGGTATTCTTTCGTGGAATTAATCGTGTAATCCATCGCTCCCTCTATTTACCATAATCTACCATAAATACGGAAGGATATGGTGAAGAACCCCGGTATCAAAAAATAGAATTCTTATGTTATCCTGCCAGTTCTGAGAGAATTCTCTTGTATCCACTATACACATTCGTATAAAGTAAGGGTACCTATGGAAAACCCCTATAGAAAAGTACTCGCCAAAATAATATCGGTTGATATCAAGTTGGAAAACAGAAAGAGTAAAGCAAGTTTAAACGTTACAATGAACTTTCTCTTGGAAAATGAAAAAACAGAACATGTCACCATTGATTTTGCCAATTCCAGCCTTAGATTTTTCAATTTTGTAAATATACTTTTGCATGTCGTTGAAGTAAAGAAATGGTCTCAATTGGCTGGCGAGAAAGTGTTTGTTTTATACGATAAGAACTCTATTTTCAGAATCTGCAATGAAAAAGATGATAAACTGTTTTTAGACTTTTTAGAGTTTTTTCACGTAGACTGCTAAAACAGAAAATTGCTGCTCACAGCTTGTTTATTCCTGGAAGCTCTCCAGTCTCTTTTGTCTTGACGGGTGTTGCAGTTTTCTCAGGGCTTTGGCCTCGATCTGACGGATACGTTCACGGGTAAGTCCAAAGACATCACCAACTTCTTCCAAAGTATAATCGGTCTTCTCGCCGATGCCGAGCCTCATCCTGATAACCTTCTCTTCTCTCGGAGTAAGGGTTGACAATACTTTGCTTATCTCTTCCTTGAGAGAGATACCTACGAACTCCATAAAAGGTGAAGGGGCTTTAGGGTCTGCGATGAAATCACCGAGTTTGGAGTCATCATCTCCGATCGGGGTTTCGATTGATACGGTCCCATTGGTAACCTTCATGATCTTTCTGACTTTCTCCAGGGGAAGGCCGGCTTTCAATGAAATTTCTTCGAGGTTCGGTTCTCTCCCCAGTTCCTGGAAGAGGGCTACAGTAACCTTGCCGATCTTATTCGTGGTTTCAAGTATATGGACCGGTACTCTGATGGTCCGTGCGTAATCTGCGATTGCCCTCGTTATGGCCTGCCTGATCCACCACGTTGAGTATGTAGAAAACTTGTAGCCTTTCTGATAATCATATTTTTCAGCAGCCTTCATGAGGCCCATGTTCCCTTCCTGAATAAGGTCGAGAAAGGAAAGACCCCTGTTCATGTATTTTTTGGCAATATTGATGACGAGTCTCAGGTTTGCCTGAACGAGCCTGTTCTTGACGATCTTCAGTCCATCGTCAATTTCGCTGAGTTTCACCAATTTCTGCCTTATGATCTTTGCCTCGCCATCGTCCATGAACTTCATCTGCTGTGCGATCTTCCTGATAATTTCTACGAGAATCTTCTTGTTGAGTTTGAGGTTAAGCAGGATTTCTTCTGTCTTGTTCTCGACCGTCTTCAGATTTTTCTCAAGCTCCTTCCTGCTTGGCTTATCAGTTCCCGGCAGTTTTTTCCTTATTTCTTCCTTTTTATCGTGAAGGGTTTTTATGTTTTTAATGGAGGATATGGTTTTCTTCTTATATTTCTCCTCATCTTTTTGCATATAGTTCATTTCGTCGATACTGTTGATCACATCTACTATGTTTACGGTCTCTTCCTTCAGTTGCTGACCGATTTCCAGGAGCTCGTTTACTGCCTGGGGCAACTCAAACAAGATATTCTTTGCCGTTCTTTCACCTTCTTCTATCTTTTTTGCTATCTGGTATTCTTCATCAGATGTGAGGAGTGATACGTGTCCGATATCCTTTAAATAGGCCCATATTATGTTATCGGCTCTTTCTGAAGGTAACTTTTCAGCCTCTCCCCAGTCCGTGCTCTCTTCCTCGCGTGGTTTAACCTTCTCTTGTATCGTTTCGACTATGTCGATATCAGATTCTGAAAGAAAGTCGAATACGTCTTCAATATCTTCGGGAGAAAAGATGTTCCGAGGGAGGAAATCGTTGATTTCATCGGACGTAAGAAAGCCTTTTTCCATTCCTATGTCGACCAGGTGCTTTACTTCAGTAGAATTATTTATTGTCATTATCAGCCCCAAAAGAAAAAGATGCCCTTTTGCTGGAAAAGGGCATTCAAATTTATGTGCATAATTTATTGATGCATATAATATAACACCTATTTTGTCTTGCGTCAAGATTGTTTAGTAAACTGAAAATTCACCACATGTCTTTTCTGAGATAGACTGTTATCGGCAAAATTCATATAAAGGCTTATTGGTTGTTGTTTTCGGGTCTTCCGTATCTTTGCCGCAGTATTTACAGATGGGCATATGAGAGTATACCATATTACCATTTAATCGGTGGTTCTTCCGGCCCCTGCATAAGATACCTCAATTCCAATACTCTCTTTTCCACGACTGTAGCCTTATAATCGGCAACCACAATATTTCCGTACGATCTTAAATCTTTGTTGAGTTCTATTGCAAAAGCAAGACCTGTATCCCGGTAGTTCAACCATGTCTTTTGAGATTCTTTCAACTTTTGCTGTGCAAAGGGAGAAAGAGATTTCATGGCTTCTCTATAGACTTTATTCAATGCTTTGTCCGCTTTTTCATATCGTTTTTCATGACATTCAATAATTGAAAGGGTATTATCGGCTTTGCTGCAATCCTGTGCTGACATTGGGAACGCATGGCAAAGTATACATAGCAGTGTACCTAAAAAAATAACCTTGTTCATCCTGACCTCCTCTTTTTCACAGTATCCACGGATGGGCTTTATGAAACATCTTAAAATATACAATGACAATCTTTTTACTATTAGCTGCGCAGTCAACACCTTTGACCTCTTCCAAAGAAAAGAACCTGCCTTGCTGCCCCTCTTTGACTGTTACATCCTCAAGTGTCAGGTTGTGGTCAATGATTCTGTACATGTAAATATTGTATCCGTCAAAGGGGAAGTTGCCAAAGTATTCCGGATTAGAAAGTTCATATCCCAATTCTTCTCTTATTTCTCTTTTAATGGCTTCTTCAGGGGTTTCTTTTTCTTCTATCTGACCGCCAAATGTTCCCCAGCGATTGGGATAGGGAATATCAGGCTTATTGTCCCGTAGTTGAAGAAGAACCTTCCCTTCCCCGTTTTCCAGAATGAGTCCGCATTGTGGTCTCTTATCGCCCATATCAGTGCAATCTATGATGTTACAGCAATGAGTGTCAATTGTTTTTGTGTTTCAGCGGCAGCATCTTGATGTGTATGCTTCTGAGAATAACAGTTCAATGGCAGGAAGAATGTTTCAAATAAAAAAGCCCCCGAGGGGGTTTCCCTCGAGGGCTTTGATTAAGCAATGTAAATCTTACTGTCTGCCCTTTACGATCTCATCAACAATTGACGGATCGGCAAGGGTTGTGATATCGCCAAGCTCATCTATCGCGCCGGCTGCAACCTTTCTCAGAATCCTTCTCATGATCTTGCCGGAACGTGTCTTAGGCAGACCCGAAACGAACTGAATCTTGCCGGGAGATGCGATGGGACCGATCTCTTTTCTGACGTGTGCTACCAGCGCTTTCTTGAGTGCATCATCACCGGCAACGCCTGTTTTCAGAATGATATATGCGTAAAGGTCTTCACCCTTAATGTCGTGCGGGAAACCGACAACTGCTGACTCTGCAACTGCTGTTGTTAACGAATTGAGGGCTGCCTCGACTTCTGCAGTACCCATCCTGTGACCGGATACGTTGACGACGTCGTCAATACGGCCCATGAGCCTGAAATAGCCGTCTTCGTTCCTTATTGCTCCGTCACCGGAGAAGTAGAAGCCTGGCTGCTGCACAAAGTAGGTATTGAAGAATCTTTCAGGTTCGCCGAAAACGCCTCTCATCATGCCGGGCCATGACCGTGTAATGCAAAGCTCGCCCTGTTCATTTACCGGTGCGTCTACTGCCGGCTGGTCAGCAGATGATCTTGACTGTAAGGCGCGGGCTTCAACGCCAAAGAACGGCAGCGTTGCATAGCCCGGTATTGTCGGCCATGCGCCGGGAAGCGGGGTGATGAGGATGCCGCCTGTCTCGGTCTGCCACCAGGTATCAGCGATGGGGCATCTCTCTCCGCCCACGTACTTGTGGTACCAGAGCCATGCCTCAGGGTTGATGGGTTCGCCAACGGAGCCGAGCAGTCTCAGGGAGGACATATCTCTGCCCTGAGGCCATTTCTCGCCGTCTTTCATAAGTGCCCTGATTGCGGTCGGTGCGGTGTAGAAGGTAGTGACTTTAAACTTCTCGACCATCTGCCAGAACCTGTCAGGGTTCGGGAATGTAGGAACGGACTCGAAGACGATGGATGTAGCGCCGTTGCACATTGGTCCGTACACGATATAGGAGTGACCAGTAACCCAGCCGATATCTGCGGTACAGAAAAATATATCTTTGTCTTTGTAGTCAAAAATGTATTTGAATGAGGCATAGACATAGGTCATGTAGCCGCCGGTGGTATGGAGCACGCCTTTTGGTTTGCCTGTAGAACCGGATGTGTAAAGGATGAACAACGGGTCTTCCGCATCCATCTGCTCTGCAGGACATTCATCGCTGATGTCGGATGCTGCCAGTTCCTCTTCAAACCAGACATCTCTTCCTGCCTTCATAGGCACATCAAATTTCTCAAGTCTCTTTACTACGATAACCTTGTCAACAGTATGGCCCTGTGCTGCACAGGAGTCACATGCGATATCGGCATTTGCCTTGGAGCTCACATTTTTGCCAGAACGCCAGTAACCGTTTGCAGTGATAAGAACCTTTGCGCCGGCGTCGAGGATCCTGTCACGAAGCGCTTCAGCAGAGAAACCGCCGAAAACGATTGTATGGATGGCGCCAATTCTTGCACATGCGAGCATTGCAACGGGAAGCTGCCAGATCATGGGAAGATAAATAGCAACCCTGTCGCCTTTCCGCACGCCCCTCTTCTTCAGGACGTTGGCGAACCTGGATACGAGTTTCAGCATTTCTTTGTAGGTAAGTTTTACTACATCATCTTCGGGCTCGCCCTGGAAAAGAATAGCAACTTTATCGCCCTTTCCTTTCTCGATCTGAGCGTCAAGACAGTTGTATGAGATATTGGTCTTGCCGCCAATAAACCATTCGATTTCACCCTTGGAAAAATCTTCTCTGTTTACTTTCAACCACTTCTTATACCAGAATAATTCTGACGCTACGTTACCCCAGAACGTTTCCGGGTCCTGAATTGACTGCTTCCACATCTTTTCATACTGTTCCCGGCTGTTGACATACGCCTGTTCGACGAATTCCTTTGGTGGGTAATACTTGTTGTTTTCTTCCTTAATTACTGCCATACTCAACCTCCTGATTTAATATTGGATTGTGCTAATAATTTTCCGCTAAACGCATAATTATAAACATACCTGTATATGTTGTCAATAAAATCTTGTTAATATTTTCACAATAATATAATGTTTTGACATGTACACGTTATTCACAAAACACTTGATGATTGATCGTGAATTTTTATAATATAGAGCAAAATAATACTGAGGGAGATCATCATGTCGGACAATCAATCAATACAAGGGGCGCTGCAAAAATTAGCAGATGGAAACAAACGTTTCGTTGGCTCAAAGCTCACTCATCCCAACCAGACGGCAGAGCGCCGCAACGAGGTATCAAAAGGGCAGAAACCTTTTGCTGTTATCGTGGGCTGTTCTGATTCCCGGATCCCACCGGAAATCATTTTTGACCAGGGGCTCGGCGACCTTTTTGTAATCCGCGTGGCAGGTAATATCGTCGATGACATAGCCCTGGGGAGCATCGAGTATGCAGTTGACCATCTTGGCACTCCGCTTGTTGTTGTCCTTGGTCATGGGAAGTGTGGCGCTGTAACAGCCACTGTTCAGGGCGGAGAAGCGCACGGCCATATCGGGAGTATTGTAAAAACGATTGCCCCGGCTGTCGAGAAGGCAAAGGCACAATCAGGGGATTTGACGGACAATGCGATCAGGGCGAACGTTGAGCTTGTTGTTGAAAAGATTAAATCGTCGAAGCCGATTCTCGAGAAGGCATTAGAGCAGGGCGCAATAAAGATAGCGGGCGCCTATTACGACATAGAAACGGGAAAGGTTGATATTATAGCGTAGCGGAAAGTATCTTCTCCATCTCGTCGACATTTTTCTCTATGGTGTAGCCTTCGATCTTCTGCCTTGACTTTTTCCCCATTGTGTTCCGCAGGTTTTCATTGAAGAGGGACTTGATAGCTGCGGCTAATTGAGAAACGTTGCGGGGCTCATCGATTACATATCCTTCATTTTCAGATATGAGGGTCGAGGCTCCGTTCCATTTCGTTGTAATTGTGGGAAGCCCTGATGCCATAGATTCCATGGTGGTGAGGGAGCAGGCATCATAAAATGTGGGAGTGCGATTCCCTGTAAACAGTCTCAGGCGAAGCCTGTTCACCGAGAAAGGTTACGAGTTTGGACATGCTCAAATCCCGGATTAATCCTTGATAGCGTTCCTTTTTCCCTCTTCCCATGATAAAAAGGTGAAAATCCTTCCTTTCCCTTGAGAACTCACCGAGCGCAAGAAGGAGCGGGTGGAGGCCTTTAAGCCGGAAATTGCCGGCCGAAAAAAGGATTTTTAGATTTCCCGCCGGTTGTGTTTTTGCCGGCGTGAACCTTTCTGTATCCACGCCGTTATATACGATGTGAAAGTCATCATCGCCAAGGTTGTAATGTGCTGCCATATGGGTTTTAACCATATCGGAGATAGCCACGATTTTCCGGTACATTTTTTTTCGTATGGGGTATTCTGCGATCCATTCCTGGATTTTCTGGTTTATATTATTTTTTAACAGGATTGCCTTGAGCCTGCGCTCTTTCGGGTCATCATAGCTTGCGATCTCTCTCTCCATCCAGACCTTTTGCACACCGCCATGACTTTGATACACGTCCAGCTCAAACGTGTTTCCGAAACCCAGCATGACGTCCACAGGGACAGTTTTCAGTGATTTTTTATGATTGAGGGCAAAAGAAAGCGTCCTGAGCCACCTCGGAAAGGTTGCGGTATTCATTTTTACAAGGTGTATCCCAGGCACCTCTATTCCATGGGAACAGAAGACGAATACCTCATGCCCTCTTTTGACGAGGTTCGAGGAAAGGTCATAGGCATAACGCTCAGCCCCGCCTTTTTTCGGGTCAAAGTTATATATGGCTAATCCAATTTTCATTGAGGTGATTGCCCCGCGGGTTCATACCCCGAAGCTTGCTTCGGGATGGTTTGCCCCGCAACTTACTGCGGGGTGATTCATTACATGTTGTTGTCTCGCCTTTGATACCCCGCGGCTTGCCGCGGGGTAGTTCATTTCATGGTTTTAATGCCAGTAGTTTTTGATAAAAGTCTTCCATCCTCTTTGCCTGTTGACCATAGTTCCATTGCTCCAGGGCAGTCTTTTTCGCGTTCATACCGAAGGTGCTTCTTCTTTGTTTATCCGTAAGGATTGCTTCCATCTTTTCAGCAAGCCCGTATTCTTCAAGCTTTACGACATATCCTGTTTTGCCGTCTTCTACAAGCTCAGGGAGCATTCCCATGTCTGAGACTATGGCCGGTTTTCCCATGGCCATTACTTCCCGGAGCGCTCGTGCACTCCCGTCGCTTCCTGCCCTCATCATGATAAAAAGGTCAAACAGGGCAATCATGGAGAAATAATCGTCTACTCTGTACCCGGCAAGGATTACATCGTCTTCAAGCCCCAATTCTAAAAGGGGCCGCTTTATGCTCTTCTCCACCTGGGAGCTTCGCCCCACAATGATGAGCTTCACTTGCCCCACACGTTCTTTGATCTGCTTAAAGGCCTTGAGGATTACATCGTATCCGCGGTCAGGCTTGAGGCGTCCTATTACTCCGATTACCAATTCATCCTCATGGAGGCCGAATTCGTTTCGCATGTTTTTTACGGGTCCTTCGTATGGCGTAATTCCCGGTGGAACAACACTGGTTCTCTCAACGGGGAAG
>JAPLKA010000122.1 GCA_026388315.1 Pseudomonadota bacterium
CCGCGGTCAGGCTTGAGGCGTCCTATTACTCCGATTACCAATTCATCCTCATGGAGGCCGAATTCGTTTCGCATGTTTTTTACGGGTCCTTCGTATGGCGTAATTCCCGGTGGAACAACACTGGTTCTCTCAACGGGGAAGCGAAAACCCTTTATGTCCTGGTCCATGATTTTATTACTATAGCTCACAATGCCGTCAGTCCGTGACATGGACCATTTCATAAACATGTTTACGGGCATACCGTCCCTTTTATGATCTGTCCGGACAATCAAGGGACGTTTTCTCATGAAAGAGAGCGAAAAGATTGCAGTAAAGTAATCATGGGAGAGGTTTGTGTGAACAATGTCAATGCCGTTTTTTAGAACATATGCCTGTATGGCCCTTACATCATGGGACCAGTCTTTCAAAGAAAAGTATCTGTTGAGCCTGAACCCGTCGTAGGATTTGAAATTCCTTTTTTTTATCTCTTTCTCGACTGTTCTCCCCTGAAAATCCTCAGGGGTTTTTCTGTAGGCAAGGGTAACATCAACCCCTTCATTTGTGAGGGCTTCGCAGAGCGATAGTGTGGGCTCGGCAGGCCCTGTCCACTTCCAGTCACTGAAAAGGTGGAGAATCTTCATAGGAAACCCTTATCAATTCGTCGTTCGTCGTTCGTCGTTCGTACTTCGATGTACGGTGTACGATGTACGGTGTACGGGTTATTTCGCAACCCGCAATTGATTTTACGTTCCATAAAACTCCCTTATACGCTTTGACACATACATCACCTCATCCTCTTTCAGCGACGGATACATGGGTAAGGATATGATCTCTTTTACGACCTGTTCCGCAACCGGGAAGTCCCCTGTTTTGTACCCAAGATGCCTGTATGCTTCCTGCAGATGGATTGGTGTCGGATAATGGATGAGGGTTGAGACGTCATGGTCGGCGAGGTATTGCATCAGATCTTCCCGTTCTTTCGACCGCACCACATAGAGATGGTAAACATGGAATGCCCACGGCGCTTCATCGGGTAATATGAGTGGTGTATCGGATAACTCTCTTTTGTACAGCCATGCAATATGCCTTCTCTTGTTATTCCAGTGATCAAGGTGTTCAAGCTTGCGCTTCAACAAAGCAGCCTGTATTGTATCAAGTCTTGAATTAAAACCCTCAACAATATGGACATGTTTCTTCTCTGCCTGCCCATAAGCCCTTAACATCGTTGCTTTTGTGTAAATTTCTTCGGAATCCGTCACGATGATACCGCCGTCCCCGTAACAGCCGAGGTTTTTTGTGGGGAAAAAACTGAATGTTGAAACATCGCCGAAGGTTCCCACCTTTTTGTCCTTGTACAGAGCGCCATGGGCCTGACAGGCATCTTCAAGCATCTTTACGCCATGCCGCTTGCATACATCTATTATTTCATTCATTCTGGCGGGATGCCCGTAGAGGTGAACGGGGATGCAGAGTTTAACATCTTTTTCTGTTTTCAGGAGGTTCTCAAGTTGCCCCGGATCCATGTTGTATGTTTCTGTCTCAATATCACAAAAAAGCGGTATCAGGCCATGAGTGGAGAGTGACATGGTGGTGGCGATATAGGTATTGGGAACTGTTACGAATTTGTCCCCGCTTTTTAATCCCAGGGATAATCCCCCGATTTTTATAGCATCGTTACCGCTTCCTACGCCTATTGCATGTTTAACCCCTATGTATGCTGCAAAAACCTCTTCAAGCGCCTTTACCTCTTTGCCAATGATATATTCACCACTCGAGAGGATTTCTTTCATGATAATTAGCAGTTCTTCCTTTATATCCTTATGGTCTGACTCAACATCAAACATCTTTACAATCATATTAAAAACTCCTCGTTCTAAAATTTATTCATTACTTCAATAACCTTATAGATATCTTCTTCTTGGTGGTAAAAAGACAGGGGGAGGCTGAGGGTTGTGTTGTGTATCTCTTCCGAGATGGGGAATCGGTCATCATTGATGATACCCATTAATGCCTTTTGCTTATGCGGTGGAACCGGGTAATGTATCTGAGTCTCGATGCCGTTGTTTTTCAGGTATTCCTTTAATGCGTCCCGCATTGGGTGCCTGACGTTAAAGATATGGTAGACATAATAAAAATCTTTATCTACAACAGGCTTTATAAAATCTTCTTTCAGGCCATCCAGATAGGCTTTTGCCAGGTTCCTTTTATGGTTGTTAATTTCATCGAGCCTATGGAGTTTTATAATGAGAAATGCCGCCTGGAGTTCATCGAGCCTCGAATTAAAACCCACCATGTCAAAATAATTTTTTACCTCAGAGCCATAATTCCTCAGCCTCTTCAGTGTGCCCGCCAATTCATCATTATTCGTGGTTATTGCCCCTGCATCCCCTAAAGCGCCGAGGTTTTTGGTCGGATAAAAGCTGAATGCCCCGAAGTCACCAAAACTCCCGGTCTTTTTATTCTTGTACATGGCGCCATGAGACTGGGCACAATCTTCTATGAGCTTCAAATTGAACTTATTCGCTGCCTCCTTTATGGTGTCCATATTGCACGATTTCCCGTATAAATGGACAACAAGGATGGCGACGGTATTCAAGGTGATTTTTTCTTCTATTTTTCCGGGGTCGATATTATAAGTGCTGATATCCGGCTCAACAAAGACAACCTTCAAAGAGCAGTGCATAGCTGCAAAGACAGTAGCAATATAGGCGTTTGAAGGCAGAATGACCTCTGATCCGGGCTCAAAATTAAAGGCCTTAAGAGAAAGTTTGATGGCGTCGAAACCGGAGCCTACACCGATACAATGACTGCACCCGTTATAACTGCTGAATTGTCGTTCAAACTCCTCTACGTTTTTTCCCAGGATGTACCATCCGTTCTCGAGGAATGTATCGAAAGCCTTTTTGTAATCTTCGAAAAAGGGCTTGTTAGAATTGCCAAGGCGCTCGTAATCAATCATGTGCTGCCCTCTTTTTTCAGTTCATAAATATATTCATCGGGATCATAGTATTCAGATGCGAGAACGACCAGAACCGCATCGGAAGTAAAGCTAAACATGGTATGCCAGTCCTGACAATCCAGTATGAGACATTTTTCGGGGGAATCGAGGAGGTATGTTTCTTCCTTTTCGCCATCATTTACATATACCTTGCAGCTTCCGCTTACACATACAGCGGCATGTGTGGTTGTGTGGTGACAATGCCCGCCCCTCGTTATTGATTCAGCGGGAACACCGTATATGTAGAATATCCTTTTTATCTCGAAGGGTATCTCTCTTTCGATGACAGTCAGGTGCCCCCTGTGATCAGAAATGGTTTTTAAATTCAAGATGTAAGCCATAAATTCCCTGTTGCCTCCTCTTTATGAATTATCGTTCTTCCTTTCCAATTCCCAGAGTCTGGCGTGTTTCATGAACACGTAATACATGGTGGATGCCACGATGATGAGCCCAGGTATTCCGTCGAGGAACCCCCTCTTAAAGATATAATCCCTGAAAAAGCGATATATGGGCCTTGTAAGCATATTTAAGAGATGGAAGTGACGTTTTGAAGCATAAAGATCCTGTGCAAATGCCTCGGAATACCGGTCGATTGTCCGTATCTGATGGGCTGTATCTGTATACGGGGTGTGCATGTAATAGTTTTTAAGCTCGCCAACTTTTCCATCCACATAAACTTTTGCATGGATTCCCCCCTGCCAACTGCCTCTATCTTTTCTGTAGAGCCGTATCTCGTGGTCAGGGTACCATCCACCATACTTTATCTCGCGGCCCAGGTAAACATTTCTGCGGTTCACCATGAAGCCGTTATAATCTGTGTTTTCGGAAATTATTTTCTCTACTTCTCCCTTCAACTGCGGCGTTAGCCATTCATCTGCATCGATAAAAAGCACCCATGGATGCGTGCATTGATCCTGGGCGTACTGGTATTTTTCCCGCATATCGGTTGTATCATACTGGCAGATTGATTCAGTATATTTTTGTGCAATTTCCGCGGTGCCGTCGGCACTGTGTGAGTCCACAACCACCACATCATTCACCCACCCTGTAACACTCTGCAAAGCCTTTTCAATCGTACAGGCATTGTTGAAGGTAATCATGTAGACGGATAAGGACAGCGTAGAGCCCCCGCTACGTGAGGACAGGCGTAGAGCGCATAGCGTAGAGTTAGAAGAGTTGAGTTTTGAGTTAGAAGATGCTGATTTTTCCATAATTGTTACGTTTTATCCATGCCTTCACTGTTTGGATTTTTGTTAATCTACACCAAAAAATGCTTGAAATCAAACAGTGAATAAACAAAATCCCATTTAAACCTTATTGGATTTAACGTAACGATGATCAGAGGCTCTTGATGGTTTTTATGAGATCCCGGGTTGAATGATCTTTGGGGTCGCCGACGATGGCGACCCTGCCGCCGTAAGAAAGCACTATATCCCTTTCAGGGACGTTATCTTCCGTATAGTCTGTGCCTTTTGCGTGAATATCCGGTTTCAGTGTTAAGAGGAGATTTTCCACCGTTGGGTCGCCGAAGATGACCACATAATCGACGCATTCAATGGCTGAAATGATCTCGGCCCGCTCAAGGGCAGGCGTTACAACCTGTTTTCTCTTTCCGAGCCCTGTAACTGAGGAATCGTCATTGACGGCAACGATAAGCACATCACCCAGTTTTCCGGCGCCCTTCAAATACCTGATATGACCCACATGGAGGAGATCAAAACAGCCATTACCGAAGACCACCTTCTTGCCGTTCGCCTTCTCCTTCTCGATGATGTTTTTAAGCTCTGCGAGGCTTTTAATGACCTGTCCCATAATGCTCCATAGCCTTTTTAAGTTCTTCAGGGCTAACCGTTGAGGTTCCCCGCTTCATCACCACCACGCCCGCTGCATAGTTGGCAATACAGGAAGCGTGATAAAAATCAGTACCACTTGCGAGTGAAAGCGTCAGTGCCGCACAGACCGTATCCCCTGCACCGGTAACATCGGTCACATCGTCTGTCCCGGAAATGGGGATATGAAAAACCTCGCCGGTTTTCAAAAAGAGACTCATCCCCTGGTTCCCACGTGTAACAAGGAGTGCGGTTAAATCCATAAAATCTATTATTTTTTCTCCTACGTCTCCGATCGAACAAGATTCGCCCAAGTTTGCCAGTGCATATGCCTCTGATTCATTGGGGGTAATCATGGTAAAGCCCTTTAAATTTTTCAGGCTGTACCGTGAGTCTCCCACTACAATCTTTTCCTTTGCCAGTTCCCTCATGTGTTGAATAACATTACTGTCAACTGTCCCGTGACCGTAATCTGAGACAATGAAGGCATCCATTTCAGGGGCTAATTCTTCTAATCTTTTCAGCAATGACTTCTTTGCGCTCTGCGGAACAGGCGTGTCGCTTTCCCTGTCAATCCGGATGACCTGCTGTTTTGATGTGTGCGTGTCTCCCGCCAATATCCTTGTCTTGGTTGTGGTGTTTCCCTTATACCGCACAAGACCGGTTGGATCTATTGTCTTATGCTGCAAAAAATACTCAAAAAGCTTATTGCCAAGGTAATCATTCCCGATGAGTCCGAGTGGAAATACCTGTGCGTCAAGCGCTAACAGGTTATTTATTGTATTGCCCGCACTCCCCGGGAATATCTTCTGTCCTTCATATTTTACCACAACAACAGGTGCTTCCCGTGAAAGCCTGTAGGGTTTTCCGAAGATGTATACATCGGCGATTATATCACCAATAACACAAATCTTCTTCTTTTTGAACATGTCAATAATATCAACTGATCTCTTCTTATTTGCTTCCGCCTTCTTTTTACTATCCAAGTATCTCCTCCAGTTTTGTGAATACTGTTTCTGGCCTTATTCCCTTCAAACACTCGTGATCCCTGTCGCACTTCTTCTTATTACAGGGTCTGCATGGTACATCCGCACTGATTGTATATGTACATGTACTCGGATAAGCGGTGTATCTTTCGTCCATGGGACCCAGGAGCGCAACCGTAGGGACGGAAAGCGCCGCAGAAATATGGCGTGGACCGGTGTCGTTCGTTACAACGGCAGAGGCATGCGAAAGACAGACTTTCAGATCCCGGATACCCATGCTTTTTATTTCGATACCTTCTTTTTGTGTTGAACCTGCATACACTTCGCCGGCAAGTTCCTCCTCGCCCTTCCCGGGCAATACATATACTTTCATGTTGTATCTTTTTATAATCATATCGGCAAGCTCTGAAAAATGACGGGGAGGCCAGCACTTTGAGGAGCCATACTGTGCACCAACGACAAAGGCTGTATAAGACGTGTTGATATCGGTATACTTTTCATTAAACTTCTGTTCCTCATCTTCCGTAACAATAAGCGATGGGGCATCCATTATTGTCCGTCTGCCCCCAAGTGTATCGATAATCTTCAGATAGTGTTCCATGGTGGGCTCCAGCGCCGGGTCTTCGGCAACACGGTGCGTGAGCATATAATCCCTTTTATTCCTGGCATATCCGGCCCGTTCGCTGATGCCAGCTAAATAAAACAGAAGGGCAGAGCGGAATGAGTGGGGCAATAAAATACCCCTTTTAAATTCGAATTGTTTTAAAAATGTTATGGTATCGAAGAATGTAATCAGATTTTTGCTTTCAAGGGGAACGAACCTGTCGAAGAAATTGTGACCATTATATATATGAATAGCGTTACTCTTACCAATCCCCCACAGCTCTCCGTATATGGATGCCCTCAGAGAGCTTAAAAAGGGTATGGCCATGACCATATCACCCAGCCAGTTAGGCAGATATACTATTGTCTTTCCAGTCACTCCGGACACCCATGAAGGGGTTATACTTCACTGTATAGTAAAGTTTCCCCTTTTCCTCCATTTCTTTATCTAACATGTTAGCCCGCTCTATGAAAAGTTTTTTATTTTTCAACCAGGCATCTTTTCCAGCGGCTTCGACGATTCTCAGAAGTTCCTTATACCTGCCCTGTCCGTCTATATCGGCATAGCCGTTTATGAACAGGCAGAACATGGATTTTAGTTTATCAACAAGTAGGTTGATATCATCACCAAGCATCATGCAGGTTTCATCGGTAAAATTATCGAGTGTACGCATCTTTTCAAAATCTATTAAACCGGCTTCTTTGGCAATATCGTAAGCTTTTGTGCCGATAAAAGGAAAAAAAAGTGACCAGCGGACCCTTCCGGGCTGAACCTTTGCAATGAGGTCCACCGTCTCAATAATATCTTCTGTCTCTTCGAGTGGAAGTCCCATCATGACAAATGCAGAGGTATGAAGCCCG
>JAPLKA010000123.1 GCA_026388315.1 Pseudomonadota bacterium
AATGTAACCCTCAACGTGGAACTCGTCACCCCCATCGCCCTGGAGAAGGAACTCCGCTTCGCCATCAGGGAAGGGGGCAAGACCGTAGGTGCTGGCGTTGTGACTGAGATAATAGAGTAGAGGGGAAGAAGATGAGGCAACTTGTAATACTTGCATGTACAGAATGCAAAAACAGGAATTATACGACTACGAAAAACAAACAAAAGACGCCAGACCGTCTCGAAATCAAGAAGTTTTGTAAATCTTGCAAGAGACATACTGCACACAGGGAAACAAAATAAAAAAGGCCAGTAGCTCTAACGGATAGAGCACCGGACTCCAAATCCGGGTGTTGGGGGTTCGAATCCCTCCTGGCCTGTATATTTTGGAGATAATATGGATTTTAAAGATAAGCTGGATAAGATTAAGGAATATTTCAGAGAGGTATATCTAGAGACGAAAAGGGTCACCTGGCCATCAAAAAATGATGCCATAAAAGGGACTTATATCGTTCTGATAACAGTTGTGATAGCATCAATATTCCTTGGGATTGTGGACGTGGGATTGGCTAAGATCATACAGGTATTATTACGTGGATAATCAGACGGAAAGAGACATGGAAAAGAAATGGTACGTAGTCCATACGTATTCAGGTTATGAACAGAAGGTAAGAGAGAATCTTGAAGATAACATAAAAAACAGTAAAATGGATGATTATTTCGGCGACATTATCGTTCCTTCAGAGATAATCATGGAGCGGATAAAAGGCCAGGTAAAGAAAACCCAGAGAACGGTTTTCCCGGGTTATATTATTGTGAACATGTTGATGAATAATGATACATGGTACCTTGTAAGAAACACACCAAAGGTAACCGGTTTTGTAGGGTATGACAAAATGAACCCTCCTCCCTTACCGGAGAAAGAGGTAGACGAAATTCTCTTTGCGATTCAGGAAGGGAAAGGGAAAATCAAACCAAAGATACGATTTGAGAAAGGTGATAATATTAAGGTCACTGAAGGGCCTTTTACCAATTTTACAGGAAGCGTTGAGGAGATAAAACCCGAAAAGGGGAAGGTGAAGGTACTTCTCAATATTTTTGGCAGGACCACACCTGTGGAGCTGGATTTTATTCAGATAGAGAAAACGTAAAGGAGTCAGGAAATGGCAAAAAAAGTTGTGGCTATGGTGAAATTGCAGTTACAAGCCGGTCAGGCTACCCCGTCACCCCCTGTTGGGCCGGCCCTCGGCCAGCATGGTGTTAATATAATGGAGTTTTGCAAGGCCTTTAATGAGAGGACAAAGGGTCAGGAAGGCACAATAATCCCAGCTCTGATCACTATCTTTTCGGACAGAACATTCACTTTTATAACGAAAACACCCCCTGCAACTTTTTTAATTAAAAGGTCGGCAAAGTTGGCAAAAGGTGCCAATAATCCAAAGAAAGAGGTTGCCGGAAGCATAACAAAATCACAGATCAAAGAAATTGCGCAACTCAAGATGCAGGACCTCAATGCGAAAGATATGGAAGGTGCAATAAAGATCATAGAAGGCAGTACGCGGAGCATGGGTATCGAAGTAGTAGAGGGGTAATAATGATCGGGGTTTCTTGAACCCTCGAACTCTCGAATTTAATATAGAGGTGAAGCGAAATGGCAAAAAAAGCAAAAAAATATGCTGAGGCAAGAAATAAGATAGACAGGGAAAAGCTTTACGACATGGAAGAAGCCCTTGGTATTCTACCTCAAGTTACCTATGCAAAGTTTGATGAAACCGTAGAAGTGGCACTGAGGCTTGGTGTTGACCCGAGACATGCCGATCAGATGGTGAGAGGGAGTGTTGCGCTACCAAACGGGTTGGGTAAACAGGTAAAAGTGCTTGTTTTCGCAAAAGGACAGAAGGAAAAAGAGGCGCAGGAAGCTGGTGCGGACTATGTTGGTGCTGAAGACTTTATTGAGAAGATACAAAAAGGATGGCTGGATTTTGATAAGACCATCGCTACCCCCGATATAATGGGGGCGGTTAGTAAACTTGGAAAAATACTGGGCCCGAGGGGTCTCATGCCGAACCCTAAGGTTGGAACCGTTACTTTTGATATTGCCAAAACCGTGAAAGAGATGAAGGCAGGAAGAGTTGAATTCAGGGTAGATAAGGCAGGAAACCTGCATGTCCCGGTCGGCAAAATAAGTTTTGGCAAGGAAAAGATACTGGGAAATATCAATTCACTCCTCGAAACCGTTATCAGATTGAAACCATCTTCAAGCAAAGGCACTTATATAAAAGGGATGGCCGTTTGCACAACAATGAGTCCCGGGATAAAAATTGACCCGATTTATGTGAGGAATTTAACCAAATAGGGAAGAAGTCAGAGACAGCAGGTGTGGTGCCTGGGTGCCATTAAACGAATACGGCCTGCCGAGGCTTTAGAAAATCTTTGTCTCCCTGACTTTCCATATATTACAAGAAAGGAGGGATGAAAACCATTGGAACGAGCGAAAAAAAAGACAGTAGTTGCGGAATTGGGTGAAAAACTCAAACGGATGAATTCCATGTTCCTCGCGGAATACAGCGGTCTGAATGTGGCTCAAATCACGCGCTTAAGAAAAGAATTGAGAAATGTGGATGTTGAGTTCAGCGTAGTGAAAAACAGCCTTTTGAAAATCGCGTCGGGAGGAACAAAAGCAGAAGCAATACGGGACAAGTTTATAGGTCCAAATGCAATTGTCTGTATTTACAAGGACCCTATAAGCGCTGCCAAGGTGTTGGCAGGTTTGGCTAAAGATATACCCCTGCTAAAGCTTAAGGCAGGTTTTCTGGGTACCCAGATCTTAAATGCCGAAGAGATACTCAAGCTTGCTACGGTACCTTCAAAAGAGATACTTATTGCAAGGCTTATGGGTTTACTCCAGGGGACGACCCAGAGACTTCTGTATGTGCTTTCTGGAAATGTAAGCAAGCTGATGATGACATTAAATGCTATTAAAATGCAAAAAGAACAAGCCTGAAGGAGGTATTGAATGAGCGTTACAAAAGAAGACGTGATACAGTTTATTGAGAACATGACAGTTCTTGAACTCTCTGAGTTTATTAAAGCCCTTGAGGACAAATTTGGCGTCCAGGCAGCGATGCCCATGATGGCTGCTCAGGCAGGCGGCCAGGCGGCACCGGCCCAGGAAGCGGCACCAGTTGAGGAAAAAACAGAATTTAATGTAATTCTCACTGGATATGAAGCAGAGAAGAAGATACAGGTAATAAAAGTAGTCAGGGCCATCACAAGCCTTGGTCTCAAGGAAGCGAAAGACCTTGTTGAAGGCGTACCAAAACCAGTTAAGGAAGGTGTTTCTAAGGACGAGGCCGCAAATATCAAAAAACAACTCGAAGAAGTAAGCGCACAGGTAAAAGTAGAGTAATAAATAGCGTGGAGCGTGGAGCGTTTAGCGTAGAGGTTTTTGTTTTTCCTATACGCTATCCGCTCCGCGCTATCCGCTAATAACCGTGAGGTGAAAAATAGTATGAGGGAAACTTTCCATAACAGGATTTTTAGGAAGAATTACGGGAAGATTAAAGAGGTTCTTGAAATTCCAAATCTTATTGAGATTCAGCTCGATTCGTACGAAAAGTTTTTACAGCAGGATACACCGGCTGAAAAGAGAGAAAATGTAGGGCTTCAGGGTGTTTTCAACAGTGTTTTCCCTATTAAGGATTCCCATGAAACAACGACTCTGGAGTTTGTAAAATATGAGATAGCCGATCCAAAGAATTCGGAAGAGGAATGTCTGTTCAGGGGATTAACATACGCTGCCCCTATGAGAGTCAGGATACGTCTTGTTGTCTGGAATATCGATCCTGATACGAAAGCAAGAGATATCAGGGCCGTAAAAGAACAGGATGTTTATTTCGGAGAAATTCCTCTTATGACTGAAAGAGGGACATTTATCATAAATGGCACTGAAAGGGCGGTGGTCAGTCAGCTCCACAGATCCCCGGGTGTTTATTTTGATTCAGATCAGTCAAAATCACTTCTGGGGGGTGGTTTATCTTATACAGCAAGGATAATTCCATACAGAGGTTCATGGTTGGACTTTGAGTTTGACCATAAAGAACTTGTTTATGTTCGAATAGATAAAAAGAAAAAGATACACGTAACCCTCTTTCTTAAAGCCCTCGGCTACACAAAGAAAGATATTCTCGATTACTTTTATAGAAAAGAGAAGGTCGTTGTAAAGGGAGAAAGATTATTCAAACAAACGCCACTCGCACTCCTTGTTGGACAAAAAGCGACATCTGATATTGTTAATGAGGCTACAGACGAAGTATTGGTAAAAAAGCATAAGAAGATCACAAAAGCAGTTGTGAAAAAAATGGAGCTTGCCAATATTCATGAAATACCGGTAGAAGAAGACGATATTATTGGTAAAGTTACTTCTGATGATATTGTTGACCCTCAGACAAAAGAAATCCTGATTGCGATAAATAAAGAGATAACAAAAGACGATCTGGCAAAGGTTGTAGGAAAAAAGGTGAAAGAATTTGAGATACTCTTCATTGATAATCTGAATGTAAGCCCATCTTTGAGCAAGACTCTGGCTGAAGACAAGGCAAATGTCAAGGAGGAGGCCCTTCTTGAAATATACAGGAAGTTGAGGCCGGGAGACCCGCCAACGATAGAATTTGCTGAGGCACTCATTAATAACATGTTTTTTAGTCCTGAGAGATATGATCTCTCAAGGGTGGGCAGGCTTAAAATCAATCACCGGTTTGGACTGAGTGTCCCTCTTGAAAACACTATCCTACGGAAGGAGGACATCCTCGAAGTCATCAGGAATCTGCTGAAATTAAAAGATACACGAGGGCAGAGCGATGACATTGACCACCTCGGAAACAGAAGGGTAAGAACTGTAGGAGAGCTTCTTGAGAATCAGTTCAGAATGGGCCTTGTCAGAATGGAAAGGGCTATAAAGGAAAGGCTTACCTTCCCCGAAATGGAAACCCTGATGCCCCACGACTTAGTCAATCCAAAACCCGTTGCAACTGCAGTAAAAGACTTCTTTGCAAGCAGCCAGCTCTCGCAGTTTATGGATCAGACAAACCCTTTAAGCGAGATAACCCATAAGAGGCGCTTAAGTGCCCTTGGCCCCGGAGGCCTCACAAGAGAGCGGGCAGGTTTTGAGGTAAGGGACGTTCATCCAACTCACTATGGAAGGATATGCCCCGTAGAAACACCTGAAGGGCCAAATATCGGTTTGATTGCCTCTCTTGCAACATATGCCAAGGTAAATGAGTTTGGATTTATTGAGACGCCTTACAGAGAGGTGGTGAACGGCAGGCTGACAGATAAAGTAAAATATTTAAGCGCCCTCGAAGAAGAACCGTATTATATTGCTCAGGCAAATACACCGGTTGATGAAAACGGTAAATTCACGGCAGACCTTATCACTGCGCATAGTTTTGTGAAGGCCGGAGAGTTTTTTCTGGTCAGGCCTGAACAGGTAAATTACATGGATGTCTCACCAAAACAGATCGTTAGTGTTTCGGCATCACTTATACCCTTTTTGGAGCACGACGATGCAAACCGTGCGCTCATGGGTTCGAACATGCAAAGGCAGGCGGTGCCATTAATTATCACTGAGGCTCCTTTAATCGGTACTGGCATGGAGAAGATTGTCGGAAGGGATTCCAGGGTTACCATAACGACAAAGCACAGTGGTGTCGTGAAGAGTGTTGATGCAAACAGAATTATTGTGCAATATGAAGAAAAAGAAGGTCACGAAGAACCGGTCACCAAGATCGATGTATATAATCTGTTGAAATTCAGGAGATCGAACCAGGATACCTGCATTAACCAGAGGGTCATTGTGCATGAGGACGACTATGTGAAAAAAGGGGATGT
Organism: Pseudomonadota bacterium; assembly: GCA_026388315.1. Classification (NCBI taxonomy): domain Bacteria; kingdom Pseudomonadati; phylum Pseudomonadota; species Pseudomonadota bacterium. Next base: position 5,868 of record JAPLKA010000123.1, read on the forward strand.
CCTTGCAGACGGTCCCTCCACAGACAGGGGCGAACTTGCCCTTGGCAAGAATGTCATGGTCGCTTTTATGCCATGGAGGGGATACAACTACGAGGATTCAGTATTGGTCAACGAGAGACTTGTTAAAGAGGATGTCCTCACGTCTATCCATATAGAGGAACTCGAATGTGTGGTGAGAGATACCAAGCTTGGTAAAGAGGAAGTGACGCGGGATATCCCGAGCGTAGGCGATGAAGCCCTTAAAGACCTCGATGAGAGCGGTATTATAAGGATTGGTGCTACAGTAAAACCTGGAAATATTCTCGTTGGTAAGGTTACTCCAAAAGGTGAAACGCAACTTACCCCCGAGGAGAAACTGCTCCGTGCAATTTTCGGAGAAAAGGCAGGCGATGTAAAAGATACATCCTTACGGGTACCGCATGGGATAGAAGGTATCGTAATAGATGTAAAAGTGCTATCGAGAAGAGGCATTGACAAAGATGACCGCAGCAGACTCATCGAAGATATAGAGATATCGAATATCCTGAAGGATCAGGAAGATCAGATTAAAATTATTCTCGAAAGCACGAAAGAAAAAATCGGGGGCGTTTTCTTCGGGATGAATGCACCGGTTGGCATAAAGGACGAAAAAGGGAAAACGATTGTAAAGAAAGGCGATGCCCTTACAAAGGAAAAGGTGAAAAACATAAGCCTGGATAAATTGCAGGGAGTAGATTTCGGGGATAAAGAGACAGAGGGAAAAATTTCAAAAATCCTCGACAGCAAAGAAAACCAGATAGAGATTATTAAACTTTATTACGAAGATAAAATTAACAAGATCAAGAAAGGCGACGAACTCGCTCCAGGTGTCATTAAAACAACCAAAGTGTATGTGGCAATGAAAAGGAAGGTTGCAGTCGGGGATAAGATTTCCGGAAGGCACGGGAACAAAGGTATCGTATCTATCATCCTTCCCGAAGAAGATATGCCATTTATGGAAGATGGCACGCCCATTGACCTCGTTCTCAACCCCCTGGGGGTTCCGTCAAGGATGAATGCCGGCCAGATTCTTGAAACACACCTCGGCTGGGCTTCAAAGGAACTTGGCAACAAAATAGGGGAATTGGTTGATAATTACTATAAGAAGAGTTGCGCCCCCCATGTGATAAAGGACTACCTCAAAAAGATTTTTGATCACGGAGAATTGGATAATTTCATTGAGCGTTTAAAGGACGAGGAATTAGTTCAACTTGCTGAAAAGATGAGAAACGGGGTGGATATTGCAGTACCGGTTTTTGATGGCGCAAAAGAGGATGAAATCAATGAGCTGTTTAAAATGGCAGGATTGGGAGATAGCAGGCAGGCCCTGTTGTGCGACGGAAGAACGGGAGAACATTTCCACCATAAGATTACCATAGGCAACATGTATTTCTTAAAACTCCATCATCTTGTGGATGATAAAATACATGCACGGTCTATCGGGCCTTATTCACTTGTTACCCAGCAGCCGCTTGGAGGTAAGGCACAATTTGGTGGTCAGAGACTCGGCGAGATGGAGGTGTGGGCCCTTGAAGCCTATGGCGCTTCCTATTCTTTACAGGAATTTCTTACGATCAAGTCAGATGACGTAAACGGGAGAATAAGGGCGTATGAGGCTATCGTAAAGGGTGAGGATGTGCTTGAGCCCAATCTGCCGGAATCATTTAACGTATTAGTGAAAGAACTGCAAAGTTTATGCATAAATATAGACCTCATGAAAGATGAATAAAGAAAAGCAGTGTTGAGTGCTAAAAACCTAAAACTTAAAACTCCCGCCGAAGGCGGGTAGGAGGCAAGCATTGGACGATTATTTTAGAGTTTTTGACAAACAGAAGGACCCTTTAGCTTATTCGGCGATAAAAATATCATTGGCCTCTCCGGAATTGATCGAGAAATGGTCATGCGGAGAAGTAAAAAAACCTGAAACCATTAATTACAGGACGTTCAAGCCGGAGAGAGACGGGCTTTTTTGTGCAAAGATCTTCGGTCCGGTAAAGGATTATGAATGTATATGCGGGAAATACAAAAGGATGAAACACAGAGGCATTATATGTGAAAAGTGCGGAGTTGAGGTCATCCAGTCAAAGGTTCGACGGGAAAGAATGGGCCATATAAAGCTTGCATGTCCTGTTGCGCATATATGGTTTTTGAAGAGTATGCCGAGCAAGATCGGTACGTTGCTTGAGCTTACCATCAAAGAAGTGGAGAGAGTCCTGTATTTTGAAATGTATATCGTGATTGAGCCAGGTTCCTCTCCCTATGAATTTTGTGAACTTATCAGTGAGGAAAAATACATAGAGGCAAGAGATAAATACGGAGAAGGTTTTCGGGGAGGCATAGGCGCCGAGGCAATGAGAGAATGCCTTAAAAAGATAGATATTGAAGAGGTAACAAACAAACTCAGGGAAGAAATGAGGGAAGCAGCAAGTGATGCCAAGAAGAAAAAGCTTGCCAGGAGACTCAAGGTTGTCGATGCATTCAGGGCTTCGAAAGTTAAACCTGATTGGATGATCCTTGATATTATTCCGGTGCTTCCACCTGAGCTGAGGCCGCTTGTGCCATTAGATGGCGGAAGGTTTGCAACTTCTGATCTTAATGACCTTTACAGAAGGGTGATCAACCGGAACAATAGACTAAAGAGACTCATGGAGCTCAATGCACCGGAAATTATTATCAGAAATGAAAAAAGGATGTTACAGGAGGCGGTGGATGCCCTTTTTGACAATTCGAAGAGAGGCAGGGTTGTGACCGGGGCCAGCAAAAGACCATTAAAATCTCTTAGCGATATGCTTCGCGGGAAGCAGGGTAGATTCCGTCAAAACCTCCTCGGCAAGAGGGTTGATTATTCGGGAAGGTCCGTTATTGTGGTGGGCCCTCACTTAAGGCTGCATCAGTGTGGTCTTCCGAAGTATATGGCATTGGAGCTTTTTAAGCCTTTTGTTTATAACAGGCTGATTAAGCAAGGGTTTGCAACAACCATTAAGAACGCAAAAAAGATTGTAGAAAAGGAAAGATCCGAAGTATGGGATGTCCTTGAAGAGGTGATAAAAGAGCATCCGGTGCTTCTCAACAGGGCACCTACACTTCACAGGCTTGGCATACAGGCATTTGAGCCGCAGTTGATTGATGGCAAAGCCATTCAGCTCCATCCTCTTGTTTGTCCGGCCTACAATGCAGACTTCGACGGAGACCAGATGGCAGTCCATATACCTCTTTCAATAGAGGCACAGACTGAAGCAAGAGTTCTCATGATGTCAACGAATAATATTCTCTCCCCGGCAAACGGAAGGCCTATTATTGTCCCTACCCAGGATATTGTTCTTGGACTTTATTATCTTACGATTGAACGAAAATACAGGCCAGGGGAATCGAAAGACTCCCGGGAATTTTCCATGAGTGAATTCATTCAGCATTTCAATGTGGGAAAGCTGTGTGAGGAAATCAATAATGACGCTTACGGAATAAAGCTCCAATCAAGAGATAATACAATCGATAGATTAAATGAAATTATGAAAATCCCAAATCTTCATGAGATTATCGCAAAGAAAAAGAAGCACGTGAAATTTGCGGAATATATCCAAAAGCTTATCGATAAAGTAAAGGGTTATAAATACAAGAATACCGAACTGTCAGCAGAGCAACAAAGGACAATTCATGAGCTGAATAGATTCATTTTACAAACAGTCTATCCGCAGAGTTGCCCCCGATTACGGAAAAGATTTATGTTTGCAGATCCGGAAGAAGTGATGATGGCATATGAGTCCGGTGAAGTTGACCTTCATGCAAGAATAAAAGTCAGGATAAACGACGGCTTTATTGATACTACAGTGGGAAGGGTAATCCTGATGGATGTTATAGAAAATGCCCTGATGGAACTGGAAGAAGAAAAGCGGAAAAAAATGTTACATGAGATGTTCAGCATGATAAACAGGGTTATGGATAAAAAGACCATTGCCCAGTTGGTTGATAAATGTTACAGGGAGGCAGGTGAGAAGAGCACAGTAATTATCTCGGACAGATTAAAGGACCTCGGTTATTTCTATGCTACGTTGGGGGGAATATCTATCAGTATTGATGATATGATAGTACCCAGCAAGAAAAAAGAGCTTATCGACAGGGCCGAAGAGAGGGTTAAAGAGGTGCAGGGCCAGTACCAGGAAGGCCTTATTACCGACGGAGAACGTTATAACCAGGTAATAGATATATGGGCTACTGTAACCGAAGAGATAGCAGATGAACTTATGGATGAGCTTGGTTCGGAAGAGGTTAAGGATCCGGAGGGTCAGCCCATTTTGGGTTCAAGCGGGAAACCGGAAAAACAGAATAGCTTAAACCCGATATTCATGATGGCACATTCCGGCGCAAGGGGAAATGCACAGCAGATAAGACAGCTTGCAGGCATGAGAGGCTTGATGGCTACGCCTTCAGGAGAGATTATCGAGACGCCCATTACGAGCAACTTCAGAGAAGGCCTTACCGTGCAACAGTACTTTATATCTACCCATGGTGCGAGGAAGGGTCTGGCAGATACGGCACTCAAGACTGCAAACTCAGGGTATCTCACAAGAAGACTTGTAGATGCAGCACAGGATGTAGTTGTATCGGAGTATGACTGCGGCACCTTTGACGGAATTGAAAAAAGCCCTTTGGTGGAAGGCGGTGAGGTTATAGAAAGGCTGGATGCGAGGGTGCTCGGAAGAGTTGTCCTTGAAGATTTAAAAGACCCCGACGGGGAGATTATTGTTAGAAAAAATGAAGAGATACGCGAAGAGCACCTCAAGAAGATTGAGGAGGCAGGATTCGAGAAAATCAAGATACGTTCGGTTCTCACATGCAGGTCAAAACGGGGTGTCTGTGTGCTCTGCTACGGCAGGGACCTTGCAAGGGGCCGGTTGGTAAGTATTGGTGAGGCCGTTGGAATTATTGCAGCACAGTCAATCGGTGAACCGGGAACGCAGCTTACCATGAGAACGTTCCATATAGGCGGGACTGCTTCAAGAAGGGTTGAACAGTCTACACTGGAAGCAAGAAATGACGGCAACCTCAAATATATAAATGTCAAAGTCGTGAATAACAGAGAAGGTGTGCCGGTTGTTATGAACAGGAATGGTGAAATTGCCATTGTCGATGAAACAGGAAGAGAAAGAGAGCGATATTCTGTTATTTATGGGGCCAAACTGAAAGAAGCTGATGGAGAATTTGTGAAAAAAGGACAGACACTCGCAGAGTGGGACCCCTATACAATACCTATCCTCTCCGAAGTATCCGGAAAGGTCAAGTTTGGCGATATTGCCGAAGGCATGACAATGCAGGAGAGCAAGGACGAAGTTACCGGTCTTTCATACAGGGTTATTGTGGAGCCACGGGATGCGGATTTGAGGCCAAGAATCTCCATAAAGGACGATAAGGGGAAGACGATTGTTGTGCCAAGCACGACAAGCCAGGCCCGGTATATATTGCCTGTAGGCGCACATATAGTTGTCAGCGAAGGGGATGATATACATGCCGGCGATGTTGTATCAAAAATACCGAGGGAAACCACGAAAACAAAAGATATTACCGGTGGCCTTCCAAGGGTGGCTGAACTTTTTGAGGCACGGCGGCCAAAGGAAAATGCAACGGTAACTGAGGTGAACGGGTTTGTCTCTTTTGGAAAGACCTCAAAAGGTAAGAGGGAGATATTTGTTAAGTCGGAGAGAGGTGAGGCGATTAAATACATCATCCCGCGAGGGAAGCATATCATTGTCCATGAAGGGGATTACGTGAAGGCCGGCGAGCCGCTGATGGATGGTCCTGTGAGCCCCCATGATGTACTCCGTATTCTTGGAATTAAAGCCCTTGCAAGCTATCTTGTGGACGAGATCCAGGAGGTATACCAGTTGCAAGGTGTAAAAATCAACGATAAGCACATTGAAGTTATCGTGAGACAGATGTTGAAGAGGGTAAGGATAAAGGATGTTGGTGATACCAACTTTATAATTGACAACCCCGTTGAAGGGTGGGTTTTTGAAGAAGAGAACAGGCGAGTTATGGAAGCCGGAGGAAGACCTGCTAAAGCGGAACCTTTATTCCTCGGGATTACAAAGGCCTCTCTCATTACAGATAGCTTTATTTCAGCGGCGAGCTTTCAGGATACAACCAAAGTCCTTACACAAGCTTCAATAGAGGGAAGGGTGGATTACCTGAGAGGGCTTAAAGAAAATGTGATTATGGGAAGAATTATCCCTGCAGGTACAGGATACTCCCGTTACAGGCACTATGATATGACAGTACTCGATAAGTCAGAAGAGGCCAGGGAGAAGTTGTCAGGGGCCGAGGTTTCTTAACTTCCTGTCTGCAATAATAGCTTCTTCGCTTTTCGGATAAAGCTCTATAACCTTTTTGAAGATGGTTATAGAGCTTTTTTTGTCCTTCAGATAACTGAATGCCTCTGCCTGTGACAACAGGGCTCTGGGAACCTTGTCGCTCTTGGGGTATTTGTCGTAGACTTCCTGGAAATTTAAAATTGCATTGTCGTAATTCTTCAAATTCATGTAGCTTTCCCCGAGCCAGAAATATGCATTGGGTGCAAGAGGCGTTTTACTATACTTTGCTATGAAATGTGTGAATTTTTCAATTGACTCTTCATAGGACCCTTTTTGAAAGGTATCAAAGGCCTCTCTGTATGAAGCTTCATAGTTTGCATCGTCAACAGGTTGAGGAATGGGTGCTATTGGTGAATGTGCCTGCGGCTTCAGCCCCGATTTCTTTAAGACATTTATTTCGGTCTTTGTTTCATTCCAGTATATCTGTAATTGGTGTTCCAGTTCATCCAGTTTGCCGAGCATGATCTTTGTATTGTTTTCTCTATTGTCAGCCGAGGTGGATATATTGATAATCTGTTTCCCCAGGGTTTGATTATCTTTTGAAAGGGCAGATAGTTTGCCATCTGTTTCGGCTTTATAACGGTTTAATTCAATATTGAGAGAATTTACACTTTGTTGAAGTCTGGTAAGTTCATCGGTAGATGTACAACCGAAAAAGCCAAACAACAAAGAAACGCATAGCACATAGCGAAGAGCGGAGAGCAGAGAGCGGAGAGCGGATAGCGTCGAGAATCCGGGTAGTCGAGGGTTACAATCGCCTGACCCCTTGACCCCTTGACTCCTTGACCCCTGTAAAATTGCCCATTGAGTGTCTTTCGTTTTCATGTGCTCCACCTCTTATTTAATCAATTTTAATATTGGCACGTCTATTCCTTGCCCAGGAATCTTCGGTATGTCCAGCGTCAACAGGGAGTTCCTTGCCATAGGATATTGTCTTAATTCTTCCAGCATCCACACCTGATTTTGTTAAGTAAGCCTTTACTACTTCAGCTCTTTTCTGACCGAGCGCTAAGTTGTATTCCACTGTGCCTTTTTCGTCACAGTGGCCTTCAATAATGATTATTATGTTTTTATTCTGTTTTAACCAGTTCCCCGTTTCATTCAATTGCCGGAAATACTCATCTTTGATCACGTAGCTGTCAAAATCAAAGAGGACATCTTTAAACTGTGTTGCACTTTTTTGATCTTTGAGGGATAAATCTCTCATTCTGTCCCGGTCTCTTCTTGCCAGTTCCTCTTCTAATACCTCACCATCTTTAAGCTTTTTATCACTTTGCGAATCATATTTACCCTGCTGAACGGACTGTAATTGCTGCTGATCAGCAGGGGATATCTGGACGGCTTTTTGTGCACACCCCATACCCACTAAAATGAACATCCCCAATAAAACTGCTAAAAATTTCATATTACCCCCTTCTTTATTAGCGTGTAGCGGAGAGCGGATAGCGTGGATAGGAAAAACAAAAACCTCTCCGCTACACGCTCCATACTCCACGCTGGAGTTTACGGTACGAATCTCGGTTGCACTTCATCTCCATTATCAGTAAATCTCAACACCCTTTTATTTTCACCATTAAACAACATTACATTTATGGTAGACTTGCCTCCTTTGTTCGACGAGTATATGATATACCTTCCGCATGGCGAGAGATGAGGTGAGTCGTTAATTCCGCCACTGGTAAGGACACGTTGATTTGATCCATCAGGATTCATCGTACAAATCTCAAAAGACCCTTCGAATTTAGCAACGAAAACAATGAGATCCCCCTTGGGTGAAAAATTTGGCGAAGAGTTATAAGACCCTGAATATGTAAGCCTTTTTGTATCACCTGAAACGAGATCTCTTATGAAAATCTGTGGCGTTCCATACATGTCTGATACAAAAACCATCTTTGTACCGTCAGGCGAAAAGGACGGAGAGGTATATATCCCCTCGTTTCGCAGGAGCGATCTTTTGTCCTTTCTGTCCACATCAAGCGCATAAATTGTAGAGTACCTCCCGGAGGTATGCGAATAGGCAAGTGTTGCTTTGTTCGCCATCCAGCTTGTGCCCACTTTCATCCCTTCTTCACGGTCTACAAAGATTTCTCTATTGTTTTCCAAGTCAATGACATAGAGGTTCGGTCTCCCTTCTTTGTATGAGGTATAGGAAAGATATTTTCCATTGGAGGAAACTGAAGGGGAGAGACAAATGCTGCGGTAATTTGTCAGTCTTTTTACATTTTGGCCGTCAATATCCGCCATGTATATGTCTTTCCGGCTCCTGCTTCCAGAGGCAAAGACAACCTTGTTGCTATTAATACCTTTTTCACCGGTAATAGTGAGCAGAATATCGTCAGCCAGCCTGTGTACTACTTTTCTCCACTCTCCGGTCTTTGTTCTGTACCTTTTTGCGAGCATGAGAGAGCCGTCAAAGGTGTCATAAAGGAACGCCTCAAGTGTCAGTTCCCCATCCTTTTCCAGTACCTTTGCCTTGCAGAGCAATTCAATTCCAATGGAGCGCCAGTTGTTGAATTTTATCTCCTGTTTCTCGATGCCTTCATCCGTGAGCTCTTTATCGATTAATGATGGGGGTGCTACAATGATAAATCCGGAAAAATCGAGGTCTTTATGCAAAAGCTCAGTCATATCCATCCTCAACCTGTCCGGCTTTTCCACTTTGAAAGGTGGTACTCCGATCGTTATTTTTTTATAGGATTTACCAAAAACGTCGAGGTATACCTTTGCGTCGGCTAAAGATACTGTAAAAAATAGACATATGCTTAGAATCATTCCTATAAATTTAATTTTTTTCATTCCTTCTCCAGGTATCCATGGTATCCATTAATGCCCTAACATGAGGCAATATGGTTTTCCCTTTTTTTGTTATAATAAAAAATGACCTTCTTAATTCTTTCAAACCATCAATGCGCAGTATCTTTACAGCACCTTTCTTCACTTCACTTTCAATAGCCATTTTTGAAATGTAGGTCATTCCGAGCCCATGTTTTACTGTTTCCTTTATCGCCTCTGTATCGGTAAGCTCTGCAACTACCTTCAAATTATCTGTTATATCGATATGTAAACGCCGTAAGGCTGAATCAAAACAATCCCTTGTCCCTGAACCGGTTTCTCTGATAATAATGGGATAATCCCGTAAATCTTTTATGTTTATAGAGTCAGGAAAGCTTTTTGGTGCAGCAATGACAATCGTGTCGTCAAAGAGCCTTTTATAATTCAAATTCTTGCTAACATCTTTAGCCCCCACAAAACCGATATCTATTTCCCCATGTTCCATTTTTCCGATTATCTCTTTTGAATCGGAAATAATCAGTTTCACTTTGATACCGTCATATTTTTGCTTAAATATATTCAATGCCTGCGGAATGATATAGATACCGGGGATACTGCTTGCGCCCACAAGAATACTTCCTGTTTTAAGTCCTTTAAAGGCATCGATTGCCTCTATCATTTCTTTTTTAAGAGATATAAAATCTTTTGCATAACGAAGAAGAAGCTCACCAGCCCTTGTGAGGGCTACGCTCCGTTTTGTCCTGTCGAGCAGCTTTATTTTAAAGTAATTTTCTAAATCTATTATCTGTTTGCTTACTGTGGGCTGGGTACAGTAAAGCTCTTCCGCTGCCTTTGAAAAGCTTTTTAATTCTGTGATCTTTACAAATGTTTCCAAGTGTCTCAGTTCCATAACTTAAAAACTATGATATATATCCTTTGAATGCAACTAAAATGATACTTTAGTATATATGATACTGCGAATATACTCAACCTCTTTACCACAGTTAGGCTCCAAAAAAAATTGACAATCAATACCTCCGTAAGCTACTCTAAAACGTTTTGAAGTTAAATACTATTTAGCTCACACCGTGAGCGAGAGGGGGAGTCCGGGGTAGAACCTGTGAAATAATCCCCTCATCCGTAACTATTCCGTGGATTAAGTGTGCCGTATATGGTATAATTAACCAGTAAATACAATATGTTGGGGGTATCGGTGGATAATGTGGAGGGAC
>JAPLKA010000124.1 GCA_026388315.1 Pseudomonadota bacterium
CCCAGCACATCTTTTGCCTTGGCACCGCTATATATCTCAAGGGCTCTGTTCCAGAGAATGACGGTATGGTCTTTGTCGATGGCAAATTGGGGAATTGCAGATCCTTCTGCAATAACCGCCAGTTTATCTCTGCTTTCCAGTAATGCAATTTCTGCCTGTTTGCGTTGGGTGATGTCCTCTGTTGTGCCCTCATAGTAGAGCAGTTGACCGTTCTCATCATAAACAGAACGGGCATTGATAGATGCCCAGAAGGTGCTCCCGTCTTTTTTTCTCAGTTGTAGTTCAAAGCCTGTTACTACACCCTTTTCTTGAATGATATGGAGAAACTCATCACGCTCATCAGGATTAACATAAACCTGCCTGCCAATATCTGTGACGGTCTCTATTATCTCTTCCGGTGAACTGTATCCGTATATGCGTGCCAGTACAGAGTTGACGGTAAGAAAACGTCCATCAGGTGTTGTCAGAAAGATACCTTCAACGACATTCTCAAAGATGTTGCGGTATTTTTGTTCGCTCGTACGCAGAGCATCTTCTGCTCTCTTGCGCTCGGTGATGTCGTGTGCAAATATGGTTACCCCGGATACGTTTCTTTTCTCGTCAAAAACGGGGGAGCAATACTGTTCGAAAAATCTCCCCAACCGGGTGTCTTGAAAATAAACCGGTTCGCCTGTATCAACAACTTTCTCGTATTGCTCTTTTCTATAGCGTGCTACATCCGGTGGGAACCAGTCGTACAGGCATGTGCCCACAAACTCCGGGACGGTTTTCCCTAATCTTTGTGCGCCTACCACATTGGATAAAAGTATGGTACCTTTGGTGTCAATAAGCACCATGCTTTCATGAACCGCGTCGAAGAATGCCTGGATCGTCTTTTCTCTTTTCTTCAGATTCTCTTCAGCCTGTTTGCGGTCTGATTCTGATTGTTCCGGTTCCTGGATTCTCTTTTTTAAGGTGGATATTTCTTCGAGCAGCTCCGCATTTGTCTTGCCTTGGTCGTTCACCTGGTATCCCTATGACGATAAATAGAGCCGAAATGTATCAATATATTAAGAATATTATCGGATATCCATTGAGGTGTCAAATGCTAATTTATGTGAAACAATAAATGACATGGATAACCGGGTTCATATTGGTTTTTATGCAGGGCAACGTGAGCCCCGGCGATAGATTGCATGAGAACCTTAAGGAGCTACTGCCCCGAATCGTTATACTCCGGCGATTCGGGGCAGTCACATCATCTCACAAGGTTTGACAGGATCAGAACGGTTGCATAAGGGAACAGCATCAGGATTATCATAGAGATCACATATGAGGGGAGGTAGTACATGCTTCCCCTAAAGACGGTTCCGATAGAAATATCCTTCGCCATTCCGGCTACCACATAGCAGCAGATACCGACAGGAGGCATGATTGACCCCATTGTGGTAACAATACATATCATCTGCCCGAACCATATCGGGTCGTATCCCATTGCCATGACGATCGGGTAGAATATTGGGAGCGATACGAGCAGAAAAGCGAGGGCATCCATGACACAACCGCCTATAATATAACACAATATAATGATCCACAGAAGCATCCAGTTAGGCAGGGGGAGGGAAGTGATAAAGTTTGCCGCCTCAAAAGGCAGCCTCGTGACCGCCAGGAAACGGCTGAATAGCACAGCTCCCGCAACAATCATAAATACAAGGCATGAGATGCGGAGCGTATCGACTATTGATGCCTTAAAGCTCTTCCACGAAAGCTTCCTTCTCACCAAACACAATATAAGACCAATAGCGCAACTTGCCGCTGCCGCTTCTGTTGCAGTTACTACACCGGTAAAAAGGGCATACATAATGATTACAAAGAGGATAAAAATATCGAGAAGATCCGGGAGGGCCTTAATCCTCTCCATCCAGGTACTCTTTGGTCCCCTTGGGCCCCAATCCGGATGACGCCAGCAAATATAGAATACAGTTGCGGCAATTAAGACGGTAAGTATCGCACTCGGTATTACATTCCCGAAGAAGAGTTTGCCGATAGATTGACCTGTATAAATCCCATACACAACAAGAACGAGGCTTGGCGGTATGAGAACGCCAAGGGTCGCGCCGGCAGCGACAGCGCCCGCATTGAGCTGAGGATGATAGTTATACTTTTTCATTTCCGGTATCGCTACAGTACTCATTGTGGCAGCAGTAGCGGTGTTGGAGCCGCTTATTGCAGAAAAGATTGCACATGCCATTATTGTGGTAATGGCCAAACCACCTTTATAATGGCCAAACCATTTATACGTGGCATTATAGAGACCATGGTTGTAGCCTCCATAATGGGCGAACTCACCTACCAGGATAAACATAGGGATAACGGTAAGCCCGTAGCTCGAGAAGATATTCCAGAGGTCTGTCCCGAGCATGCCGAATGCTGCCTCGAAGGAGGTCACATACGCAACACCCAAAAACCCGATCATGGCCATGACAAAACCGGCCGGTATCTTGAGCAGGAACAGAACTGCGAACATAATAATAATGCCGATTACACCAACAATTGGTCCGTCCATCCCTACTCCTCCTCTCCGAACAGTTTTTTCAGAAAATCAACAAATGCAGTGAAACTCAACATGGCAAACCCTATAGCTACGGCAAAGACAAAGGGGTAGAAGGGAATCTTTAATGTCTCCGAGACTTCCCGGGATTCGCATATCTTTATTCCCCAGACATATATCTGCCAACATGCAATTCCGAAAAAGATCATTATGATCAGGTCTGCTATTTTATCGATGACGATTTGGAGTTCCTTGGAAAATTTTTCGGTTAAAATATCCACCACAATGTTGGATTTGGTTTTCTGGGTTAAGCCAAGGGCAAAGGCGATTACAACTGCCCCGAGAAAGGATACGATTTCATAGGCACCCCTGTAAGGTATACTGAATATTCGCAAAACCACATTCCCGGTAGCAAGCAGCATAAGGGCCATTACTGCGATGCCGCCTAAGATTATCAGAATCTTGTTGAGAAAATCATTAAGTGTGTCAAGATACTTCATCGTTACCTCCATGCATGGACAGCTTCTTACACGGTTTGTTTATTCTGGTGCAAATGCAGAAGGTACCTGACCCGCAGGCACCTTCTGCATTGTCTCGCTACTTATAAACTTTTTCGTACTTTGCTTTTAATGAATTGATATCTTTGATGATCTGATCACCGGGCAGACCCAGCGCGTTCGTTTTCTTTACATATCCATCGATGATGGGCTGCATGAGTTTCGGGATCTCTGCATATTCGCTTTTCGGGAGTTCAAAAACCTGAAAGTCTTTGTACTTCTGCTTTGACCAGGTAAGGGCTTCCTTTACATGGTCATCAACATATGTTCCTGTCCATAAAGCCTGCTCACGCCTCATATCGTCAAAAATCTTCTTCACGTCGGCGGGCAGGGCATTCCACTTGTCTTTATTCATGACGACGGCAAAGGAGACAACCTGAAGGTTTACAAGTGTTACATAGGGCGTGTAGGCTGCATAGTTAAAGTCTTTGAGGACTTCCATGGAAGAAAAATTACCCTTCACGACACCTTTCTGGAGTGCCTCGGGCGTATCAGACTGCGGCATGGCAATGGGGCTGCCGCCTAATTTTTTCAATACATCCACGGAGGTACCGGACACCCGTATTTCCATTCCCTTAAGATCTTTTAAGGCCTTCACGGGTTTACTCGTCATTAAATTTGCAGGCGGACAGGTAAAGAGTGTCAGCAGTTTTACTTTCTCAAATTCTTTGGCATTGTATTTTTCAATAAGATCGAAAAGGACAAGGCTCGCTACCCGCGCGTTAGCAAACCCGACCGGAAGATCGACGGCTTCCGAGATAGGGAAACGTCCCGGCTGATAACTCATGGCAAAGTTTCCGATATCGGCCATTCCCGATATGACTCCGTCAAAAATGTTCTTGGCCGGCAACAGTGTCCCACCCGGGAAGGTCTGTACCTTGACCTTTCCACTTGTTCTTTTCTCCACTTCCTTTGCCCATCTTTCCATCTGGACACATGGAAATGTGGTTGCAGGAGGGAAATTGGCATACTTGAGCGTGATAGTTGCCTGGCTGTATGAATGCTGAGGTATTACCAGATTTACACTGCACAAAAAGGCAATAGCAAAAAACACTAAAAATATTTTTTTAATACTCATGAAATACCCCCTAATTTTTTTGTTTTAATGCGTTTTTAATTCTCGTACCAATTGCGAAAAGCCCTGAATATCACCCCCTTTAAAAGGGTTTTCCTAAAAAATCTATTTTGTATACAGTATCCAAAAATGTATCCATTCTACAGTTTTTACTGTATGGATACGCTTTTGTCAAGAAGATTTTAGAAAACCCGGCATCGTGGTGTCAACCAATACAGTATTGATAATAAATGATTTTATATTAGACATACGTCATCAAATTGATTGGTTTTTGAATATCATCTTTTCCGCAACTCTATATGCTTCTATCAGGCTGGACGGGTCGGCCATGCCTTTTCCTGCAATGTCGTATCCTGTACCGTGACCGGGAGAGGTCCTGACAAAAGGCAACCCCAGCGTTATATTTACCGTTCTGGCAAAATCGATTGTCTTAACCGGTATGAGTCCCTGGTCATGGTACATTGCAATATAGGCGTCACAATCGACCCTGTGGAACAGTGTGTCAGCCGGGAACGGGCCTTCTACGTTCGCATTGAGTGATTGCGCCACCTCTATCGCCTCCCGTATCATGGTCTCTTCATCGCCCATGATGCCCTCTTCACCTGCATGGGGGTTCAGTCCGCACACTTTAATATACGGTCTTTCCAGCCCGAAATATGTTTTCAGGGAATTGTGAGTAATCAGAATGGTTTTTGTTATTCTTTCGACAGAAAGGGCATGCGGCACCTCTTTTATCGGAATATGGATAGTTACAAGGGAAACGCGCATACTCCTGTTTACCATCATCATCACATAATCTTTTACACCGCTATAATGGGCAAGCAATTCTGTGTGTCCGATAAATTCTATCCCTGCTGAGTTGATCGATTTTTTATTGATGGGGCAGGTTACAATTGCCGAAACCTCTCCGGCAAAAAGAAGCTTTAATGCTTCGATGATATATTTGTAAGAGGCTTCGCCATACCTCGGGTCGCTTCTCCCGAATTGTACTTCCTCAATTAATCCGAGGTCTATAAATTCAGCGCCTTCTGTGCCTCCCTCTTTGAAATTATTGAAACATGGCGCGTTGCTGCCAAATAATTGCTTAGCCACAATGCCCATTACATGGCTATCACCAATGACTACGGGGGTAGTTTTCTTGCTCAGTTCCGGAAGGGATTTCAGGATAACTTCTCCGCCAATCCCGGCAGGGTCCCCCATGGTAATGGCAATTCTTTTCAGATTTTGACCTCGATATATGCCGACTGTTTTAATTTTTCCATGTATTCTTTATACCTTTTTTCTGATTCTACAACGACAATACGCTCATGGATTTTCCCCTTAACATCATCAAATGGCAGGGTATCTCCTTTTTTCACCTCTGCCAGCCGTAATACATGAAATCCGTAAGGAGTGGTAAGTATCTCCGTATAACCGCCCGGCGTGAGCGTACCTATTGCTTCCTTCAACCCGGGCACAAGCTCCCCTTTCTTCACGTAACCAATGTCCCCTCCGTGGGAAGCAGAAGGGTCCTCGGAGAACTTCTTCGCAACCTCATCGAAGGGTGTTCCTTCCTTGAGGAGGTTGTAGGCGGCAAAAATCTTTCGTTGTGCGTTTATTGTCCTGTTGGAGATGAATATCTGCTGAAGCTTGTACTCTTCATCCCTGAATTCATCGGTATGTGCCTCATAGTATTCTTTGAGGGTCTTGTCTGTGACAATAACATCAGGGGATATTACCTGTGCCATTACCCTTCCCCGGAGTGTATTCGTCCTGATACCTTCGTAAAAATCTTTATAGTTTATCCTTTCCTCTTTCAGCTTACTCTTCAACTGTTCATCGTCTATGAGGTATTGTTTCTTGATATTCTCGACAATTCTATCCACTTCTTTGTCAGATACATTAATCTTTAATTTCCGTGCCTGCTGCTTGATAAGGATGCCCTCGATAAGGGCGGATATTTTTTCCCTTAACTGGATATTTCTGAAGTATTCATTTACCGATACATACTTACCCTGCGTCTCGATCTGAACGTACTTTTCCGCTTCTTTCAACGTCAGAATATCATCATTAACGATGGCGATTATTCTGTCGACTATTTCGCAGAAAGAAATTGCCGGAAAACAGAAAGTAAAAACAAGAAAAATTACTGCAATAAAACGGCTCATTTCTTTGGTTGCGGTGCCCCCTGGGCTTCCGGTTTGTCTTGTTTCTCTGGTTTCTCCGGTTTGTCTTGTTTGTCCGGGGCCCCGGCCTTATCTTCTTTCAGTAGTGCTTCGTTTATTGTTATTTTGGCAGACTTCTTCAGGCTGTCGATATATTTTTCGAGCAATTCCGACTGTTTTTCCTGGAGTATCTTTTGTTTAATGAAGTCCTTAACCTCATCAATAGGCACATATGCAGGGGGCTTGGTCCCTTCGAGTCTGATAATATGGTACCCGAATTGCGTTTTTACGATACCACTCATCTGGCCTACTTTGGTTAATTTGAATGCTGCAGTTTCATATTCAGGGACCAGCGAGCCTTTCGGGAGGAAGCCGATTTCTCCTCCTGTTGCACCGGCATTAGGATCAATAGAATATTTCTTTGCAAGCTCGGCAAAATCTTCTCCTTTTATGAGCCTTCCCTGGACCTGTTTTGCCTCTTCCTCTGTCTTGAGGAGTATATGCCGTGTATTTATCTCTCTTTCCCGTTTAAAATTTTCCTTATTCGTCTCATAGTATTTTTTCAGATCGTCGTCGCTTATTTTTGCATCGGCAGCAATCTTTTTCTTCAATAATGACTCTATAAGGAGTTGATCTTTAATGTCGGCAAGTCTTTCCTGGAATTCCTTTTCAGTATCCATCTTTTCTTTTCCGGCCTCTCTCAAAAGCAGCTTTTTAACGATTAACTTGTCCAGATAGCTCTTTTTGCCACTCTGGGTTGCAACAAGCATCTTCATGTTCACCGGTATTCTGTCGAGTTCTTTATTAAACTCCTGTACTGTCATTTTATCGTTATCAATGGTTACCAAAACCTTACCGTCCTCTTTTTTGGCACAGGCACAGACAAGGAGGAGGAGGGAAAGGCAGATACATAATTTCTTCATTGTTTCACCTCATTATAGTTTAGACTGTCTGCGATAAGCTTAAAGGGGGTCAGCACATGTATATATAAAACCGACAGTCTCGTATTTTTCGTGGCTGAATGCTGAGCGCCAATAGCAAAACGCTGTCTTTTTATATCACATGGAAACAATCTCCATCAACATATTTCTTGTTAATAATATCAGTTCTTCCGCTTTCTTATCGGTTTCCATGATAATCCTCCCGTCTGGCAGGAGCTTTATTCTATTGCCATCACCCTTTACGAGCTTCAGCATTCTCTCCATATTGAGCGGGGTATGTTCTGTGACATGAAAAACAAGCTGCTTTGCTGAATGCTCTACCTTCCTGACCTTAATCTTTGAGAGGAATATCTTTAACGATATGACCTCAAGGAGGTTTTTCAAAGGTTTCGGCACATCACCATACCGGTCTTTCAATTCTTCCGTAATGTCTTCCAAGGCATCTGTTTCTCTTATCTTTGAGAGTCTTTTATAGGTGAGTAACTTCTGGGAAGGTTCTTCCATATAAGCATCAGGAATAAAGGCGTCAACGGGGATATTGATTTCCGTGACAAACTCCTCCTCTATTGTTTCCACCTTATTTTTTAGTTCCCTGATGGCCTCTTCCAGCATATTACAGTACAACTCAAAACCGATGAGGTTTATATTGCCCGATTGCTCCTTCCCGAGCAGGTTGCCTGCACCCCGTATCTCAAGATCATAGTTCGCAATATGGAAACCCGCTCCGAGCCCTGTCATTTCCTCGATAATCTTGAGTCTCAACATGGCATCTCTCGTGAGGACTTCGTCTTTGGGGACAAGAAGGTATGCATAGGCCTGCCTCGTGCTCCTCCCTACCCGGCCTCTCAACTGATAAAGATCGGCAAGGCCTAATCTGTGTGCATTGTTGATGAAGATAGTATTTACATTCGCTATATCCAGGCCTGATTCGATGATATTCGTCGACAGGAGTATATCGTATCTTTTATCGATAAAATCGAGCATAATCTTTTCAAGCTTGCCTCCTTCCATCTTCCCGTGGGCAACGGCAATCCTTACATCGGGGAGCAGCCTCTTAATGTGTTCATAGATAACACCTATGTTATGGATGTAATTATGCACAAAAAATACCTGACCGCCCCTCTGAAGTTCATTCCAGACCGCCTTTTTTATCAGATCATCTTTGAATTTGACGACATATGTCTTCACGGCAAACCTGTCTAACGGGGGGGTATTGATAATACTCAGATCCCTTATGCCTGATGTAGCCATATAGAGCGTCCTTGGAATCGGTGTTGCGCTCAGGGTAAGGACATCAATATTTTTTTTCATCTGTCTCAGCTTTTCTTTGTGTGTTACCCCGAACCGGTGTTCCTCGTCTATGATAAGGAGTCCTAAGTCCTTGAACAGGAGGTCTTTCTGTAAAAGCCTGTGGGTTCCTATAATAACATCTATTATCCCTTTTTTTACTTCCTCCACAATCTTCTTCTGCTCTTCCTTTGATCTGAATCTGCTCAGCATCTGCACATTTAACGGGTAGTCTTTGAAGCGTTCGCAGAAGGTCTTGTAGTGCTGCTGGGCAAGGATTGTTGTGGGAACGAGTATGGCAACCTGCCTGTTTTCCATGACGACCTTGAACGATGCACGTATCGCCACTTCAGTCTTCCCGAAACCCACATCCCCGCATATGAGCCGGTCCATTGGCTTGAGCCTCTTCAGGTCATTCAATACGTCTTCGATGGCCTGTGACTGACCCTCTGTTTCTTCATACTCAAAGCGCGACTCCATTTCCCGGAAAAGCTCGTCTTCATGGGGATACGCATAGCCTTCTGCCAATTCACGTTCTGCATATATCTTTAAAAGCTCTTTTGCAATATCCTCTACATATCTTTTTACCTTGCTCTTCGTGTTCCTCCAGTAATGGGCGCCGAGTTTATCTATTTTCGGTTTTTGTTTTTCTCCGCCGATATATTTCTGCACAAGACGGAGATCGTCGATAGGAACGTACAGTCTGTCTCCATCCTGGTATTCCAGGAGAAGAAAGTCCTTTGCAAACCCGCCGATGCTAAGGTGCATAATCCCCTTATAAACCCCTATGCCATGTTCAATGTGGACAACCCATTCGCCTACATTCAGGTCTTTGAACGAGTTGAGGAATTCATCAAACCCGTCCCATTTTTTCTTAACCGCCCTCTTTTTGGGGCCCGTAATGTCTTCTTCCGTGAGGACAATAATGTCTTTTGCCCTGAACCCCCTCCGCAGCGGCCCTATAACTATTCCCCATTCCCTTTCTTTCCGGTCACATGAAATTTCTTCAAGGACAGGGAGAGAGAGATCGTAATTACGAAAGATTTCTTTCAGTCTCTCACCCTGGCGAAGGTTATTTGCAAATACATACACGTACCGGTAAGTATTCCACCCGACCCTGAGTTTTTCCGACAGTATTTTAAAAATCTCTGCCTTATTCATCTCAAAAAGATGTCTGAGGTCTTCGTTTGACAGCGCTTCTATAACATCATCCTCGTCCTCTCCATGTACCCCTGAAACATCTATATTAAGATTTGACAGAAGGGTTTCTGTTAACCTCTCTGCCGGAAATGTATTGTCCCCGTCTTCCTCAAGGATGTGCATGATATAATCAAGGCCTTTATGAACAAAAACCATTTTGCCTTTGAAATAATCCAGCAATGTAATGTTTTTATTTTTAATAATTTTCGCCGGTGAGAGACTGGCCTTCTCGACTTCGTGGCCTGACCTCTGTGTTATTGTGTCAAAATAACGTAACGAGAGTATCTGATCACCGAGAAATTCTATTCTCACAGGCTTTGTATATGACGGGGAATAAACGTCTATGATGCTTCCCCTTTTTGCATATTCACCCTCTTCCCTTACCAGGGAAGCAAGTTCATAGCCATTCGCATCCAGGTAGTCAATAAGCTCTTCCTGAAAAACAGTATCGCCGAATTGAAGGTCTTTTGTATTATCTTTTATGGCTTCCGGTGCTGTAAGTGAATGTTTGATAGCGCTATAAGGGTACAAACCAATGAAATCATCTTCAGAAACAAGGTGCGAAAGGAAACTTATCCGTTTTGTTTCATCCTCTTTTTCAAAGACCCTGTCTGTATAGAGCGGGAAAAGACATATATCCTTTTTGGAGAAAAACTCTATTTCCTCCTTTAATAATATCGCCTCATCCTCTGAGTCATAAAAGACAACCGTTTTTCTCCGGGCACTTCGGGCACTGGAAAGCAAAAAAGAGATGAAGGAACCGATTTTTCCGGTTACATAGATAAAGCCTGTTTCTTTGAGGTCAAACATGAGGTTTTTTTATTGATAAGGGTCAGGGAGAAGGTTCTTGTTCCTTTTATATTCTGTGAGGACAAGGTTGATGAAGCTTTTGTCCGGCTTACGTTTTTCAAATAAAATGGTTTTTAACTTTGCAGGGCCTACATGGTACGCATGAAGTGCCATGGTGATGTTATCGAAGTCTTCCACAAGTCCTGAAAACAGGTGAACCCCTATCTTTATGTTTTTATCAGGTTCATCGAGCGTCTTTGGTCCACCCCATTGCATTCCTATATCCCTGGCAATAAACTTTGCAAGAGATGGTTTTACCTGAAGAAGCCCTCTTGCACCTTTTGAGGAAACCGCATTGTGTTTGAAATTGCTTTCTATTTTTACTATGGCAAGTATGAGCCTGTAGTCGACCCTGTAATCTTCCGATTCTTCGTAAATCATCTTTGCAACGCTTCGCAGTTTGTCTTCTGCTATTGTAGCATCTTCTTCTTTCATGTGGTCTGCTATCTTCCCTATAACCGCTTCCTTTGCATTC
This sequence comes from Pseudomonadota bacterium, assembly GCA_026388315.1. NCBI lineage: Bacteria > Pseudomonadati > Pseudomonadota > Pseudomonadota bacterium. Next base: position 11,059 of record JAPLKA010000124.1, read on the forward strand.
ATAGCACGGTTATTAGTCAGAGGGAAAGAACCATTTAACGTTGCGTATGTAAAAAAAAACATTACAGCCATGGCACCGATTGTTACAAGTATCAGTTTTTGTTTGGTTTTCATAGGAAGCTACTTTACAATAAAAACGTAGTATAAGTCAAATTTACAAGGAAAAGGGGCGGAAGGACTTCTTTTTCATAAAATTAATTGATTTTTCTTCTTCAATTCGTTTAAAATGTGTTTTCAAATCTATTTAAGAGAGGGGTTTATGGAGATAAATATAAAGAAGGAAAAAGGTGTTCCTTTAGTCTCAGTAAAAGGCAGGATTGATGCAGTCACGGCGCCGGATTTTGAAAAGGATCTTTCTGATCTGATCGAAAGCG
>JAPLKA010000125.1 GCA_026388315.1 Pseudomonadota bacterium
ACAAAGGCGGACAGGAGCGGACAAGCAATTCTGTTTTTTGCCCCGCCGACAATGGCGGGTCAAAACATTCAACCCTAACGGGCGAATATATTAAATTTTGCCCGAAGGGCATGGAGTATATCGGGTGCCAGGTCGGCAGCCGATATAAAATACCGTCCATCTTTTGTCTGCGTCCGTCTGCGGCAAAATAAAAAAGATTTATCATGTCTTTTTTGATATTATTGTTTTGTTGAAATTCTAACCCTGCAACATGGAAAATACAAATATTTTCTTATGTTCTGGCATCTTAAAGATAAAAGTGGATTCTCCAACGGAACAATGAATATTAATACGGCATGATAAAAAGGATATAATTAATTGCGCTATGGCCGGAAGAGCTTTGCGGCTTCACCGTGTGTGTTGTAGATAGCTCCAATTCCTTCTAACAGTTTTCTAACGGATTGTAAGAGAAAGATATGGGGCCAGGTCCTGAACTATCAGTTTCTTGTCACCATATTCAGAATAAAAGTAGATTAGCTGAAAGCTAATCCTTGTAATTGATGGTTGCAGGGTGTACACTTATCCAAAAGAGGAAGGCAGGGGAAGTGAAAAATGAAAAGTTTTAGCAGTGCTGGTAAGTTTGGCAAAAAGAATTCCAACAGGTCCGAGAGAGGGGATTCAAAAAGGCCTTCTCGGGGAGGTTTTAGCAGGAGCGAAGGACGGGATTCCGAAAGGCCCGCCTTTGGCAAGCAGGCGCACAAGGCTGTCTGCGATAAATGCGGGACCACCTGCGAAGTTCCGTTTAGGCCTACCGGAAGTAAACCCATCTACTGCCAGGATTGTTTCAGGACAATGGGAGATTCCGAATCGCCGAGGCCAAGGCAGTTTGGAAAACGCGAATATCCCGGATCAAGGCGTCCTGACAATTTTAAAAAAAGCGAATATTCCGAATCAGCAAGGCCCGATCAATTCAAGAGGGAACTGGAGCAGATAAACTTCAAGCTGGATAAGATTTTAAGAGCACTGGAAGGCGAATAAACCTTATCCTATAACCAAAAAAGACTAAAGACAAGGCCCTCTCTCCCCAGATAAAAATCGTATTAAGCCAAGGAAGATTATATATTACTATCATCTTGATTAAAATATGGAATTAGTCACATCGCATGCTGAAAAGCAAATTTTTATAGTACCACCGATGCCCAGAGGGCGAAGGTGAAGGGTGAGACAAGGGTGGAGAGGGTCACGGCACCGGATGCAAGATCCGTATCGCCCCCTATTTCTTTTGCGAGTATGAACGATGTGAGGGCTGTCGGAGTAGCGAGAAGCACTATTGATGGCAGGATATCGCCCGGACCGATATTGAAGAATTTGCAATAGATGATGGCGGAACCAGGGAGCACAACAAGCTTGATAAAGGTGACGATGGCGGAAAGCTTAAATGATTTCTTCAGGGTATCGATAGAAATGGATGCGCCGATGATAAGAAGCGCCATAGGGAGAGCAATATTTCCTACAATCGTCATGCTCCTGAATATGATATCGGGAATGGGTATTTTACTGTAAAGAACAATAATCCCCGCAAAGGTTGCAAAGATAACGGGTGTTTTGATGATGGAGAGCAACGCTTTGGCTGCATTTTTGTGTGAATGGGCAGTCCAGGAGAGAATGGCGATGGAAAGGGAGTTATTGACAAGAATCAGGAAACCGATGAGGATACTCCCTCTTTTAAGCCCTTCATCTCCAAGCAGGTAAAACAGCACCGCGAGCCCTATATATGTCACGTTGCCATGAAAGGTGGTCTGGACAAAGCTTCCGAGCGTCCCTTTTTTCAACCCTCCGATAACCCCGATAAGGAGTGACAGGAGCATGATGGCCAGGGTAGGCAGGATAACTGAAAAAATATGCGTTGCCGATACATCTTTGATGTTTGACCTGACAATACCTGTGAATATGAGAAGGGGTAATGGAAAAAGAAAGACGAACCTGTTCGTCTCGGCGATAAACTGGCCCTTGAAAAATCCCTTTCTTTGAATAATGTAACCGAAGATAATGATAAGAAATATCGGTGCTATGGTTTCAATAACGGCCATGGTTTTTCGACTAACCTGTAACTCGTAACCCGTAACTTGCGGTCCGTTCCAAAAGAAGCTATTCCCTCAACATTCCATTCCACAATTCAAAAGAGGGGAATTCGGTGTGCCTTTCCTCTTTTGTGTAGAAGACCGCATAGGTCAGTGTCTTGTACCGGGAAAACATGCCATTATTTGAGGCAGTGATCCGTTCCCTCCACGTGCCCGTATTGACGTAGTATCTATGCTGACCTTCTGTAATTCCGAGGAAGGATACGTTTTCTGTATGCGTATGTCCATATACGACGTAAAGGGCTTCTTCCTTTTCGGCCATCTCTTCATAGCGCTGTTCACCGGTTTCAAGATGTGAAAAGGCTTTAAGAAGCTTTTCTGCCCAGCTTAATGGCAGGAATTTGAAGATGCGGAGCATATATTCCAGTTTGTCTGCATCATCAAAGAGGCTTGCCGTGTCATGCTTCTCTATCCAGCTTTCCACAAAGGGGATTTTGAAGAAACGATCAATAGTTTGCTCCGTTGCTTCCCTGATGCACCGGTTTATTTCTCCTTCGGGGTATGTTGATCTGAGATAATCGAAGACCCTCCACTGAGGCCTTATGTCTTCAACGCACCTGAGCTCATCTGCGAGTTCGGGGTACTGTTTCTTGATTTCAAAGGGAAGGCGTACAAAAAGCTCTGTGGTATTTACATCGCCAATAGGAACTCCTCCTCCCTCCTCGAAGTTATACGTATCATATTCGTGGCCATGCCTTATCTTGACCCCATAACTACTGTTTTCATATGAAGCATCTAATATTGAAATGTTTCCAAGGCGCTTGTCGAGAATGCCTTTATAGTCATCTATCTCAACAAGCATCCTGTCGTGGTTGCCGGGGATGATATATATTTTTACAGGGACGGGATGAAACATATCCTCTACCTGTCTGATAATTGCGAGGCTTGACTCATTCTCATTGAGAATCTTTTCGAGAATAACCTTCGGGTGGATCAGGGACCCCTGACCCCTGGTCCCTGATCCTTGATTTTCTTCTGCCCATGGTTTTTCCCCGTCCTCCACTGTCATCCAGTACTCGCTGCGGAGAAGGTCAAAGGTGTCACCGGCAAAGACAATGATCAGTTCTTTGAATTCATCCCTCAACCCCCGTTTGATATGATCGAAAAAATGTTCAAAGGCACGGTGCGATATGTTGTGTGAAGATGAACCGTCGGAAAAGTGCAGATCGCTGATAACAATAAGCATATAACCTTTTAACATGCTTATGAAAGAGGTTGCAATAACTTTCAGCTTGACTTTAGGCTTCTATTTTACTATATTTATCTGTTTTTTGGAGGTGTTAAATGGGACTTGGAATTCTTGGAAAGAAACTTGGAATGACTCAAATATTTCACGGAGACGGAAGTATTGTGCCGGTTACGGTCATACAGGCAGGACCATGCTATGTTGTCCAGAAGAAGACCGCAGAAAAAGAAGGATACAATGCTGTTCAATTAGGTTTTGAAGAGATAAAAAAGGCAAATCGTGTCAATAAACCCCTGACAGGCCATTTTAAAAAGGCAAATACCCCGCCTACGAGTTTTCTTAAAGAATTCAGGGTGAACGTTGAAGAAGTTGATGCAAACGAAGTGGGTTCACAGATTTCCGTGGAAATGTTTGAGATCGGTGAGTTTGTGGATGTGACTGGAACATCAAAAGGGAAGGGATTTGCCGGTGTCATGAAACGGCATGGTTTTGCCGGGGCTCCTGCATCCCATGGTGCTCACGAGTATTTCAGGCACGGCGGTTCGATCGGTCAGAATATGACACCTGGAAGGACAATGAAAGGGAAGAAGATGCCCGGTCATATGGGTAACAGCAGGGTGACGGTTCAGAGCCTTAAGGTGGTAGAGGTGAGGAGTGACAGCAATATCCTCATGATTGAAGGGGCAATCCCCGGACCCAATAACGGGTATGTCATCATCAACAAGGCAGTAAAGAAGAGCAAGTAACTCAATATTCTTATCCGGCTTATTCACAAAAAATTAATAGATTCGGAAGATAAGAAGGCAAGCACGACTGCCTTCTTATCTTCTGTCGTTTCTATTGACAATAAAAGCCCCAGCATATAGATTATCTTTATGTTTACCCTCTACGTGAAAGACGTTTTTTCAGCAGCTCACAGGTTAGAGAATTACCACGGAAAATGTGAAGAACTTCACGGTCATAATTTTTTCGTTGAAGCCATTTTCAGTGGGGAGACATTGGGCAGCGATGGCATGCTTGTGGATTTTAAAGTTCTCAAACAGTATGTAAAAAATATATTGAACATATTAGACCACAAATTTATAAACGAGATACCTTTTTTTCGTGAAAGGGCAAGCTCATCCGAATATATTGCAGTGTTTATATTCCAGGAATTGAAGAGTGTCATAAAAGAGAAAAATGTTTCCCTGAGAGAAGTGAAGGTCTGGGAATCAGAGAATGCCTATGCAGCATATGGGGAATGAGAAAAACATGATCGATGTACAGAATATGCACGACCCGAGACAGATAGAAATCGATAAAGTCGGTGTAAAAAATGTAAAATACCCCATTATGGTTTTTGATAAAATAAACGGCTTTCAACATACCGTTGCTACGATTGATATGTATGTGAATCTCCAGCACAACTACAAAGGGACGCATATGAGCAGGTTTGTTGAAATCCTCCATGAGAATAAAAGCATGATCAATATGAAGAATTTCCCGAATATTTTGAGGGAGATAAAAAACAAATTAAACGCAGATGCTTCTCATCTGGAGGTCCGGTTCCCCTATTTTATAAAAAAAGAGGCTCCTGTAACGAAAACCCCAAGCTATCTCGAATACCAGTGCGGTGTTCTCGGACACATGGACGGTTCCGGCGAGATGAGAGAGTTTATTGTCTCTGTGACTGTTCCCGTTAACACCCTCTGTCCATGCTCAAAAGAAATAAGTGAACAAGGGGCGCATAACCAGAGAGGTATTGTAAAAGTTGATGTTAAATTTAAAAAGTTTTTCTGGATAGAAGATTTGATTAATATTATTGAAGGATGCGCAAGCAGTGATATATACTCTATACTCAAAAGAGAGGATGAAAAGTTTGTAACGGAAAGGGCCTTTGCAAACCCGAAATTCGTTGAGGATGTGGTGAGGGATATTGCTGAAATACTCAAAGGAGATCCTAATTTCACGTGGTTTGCCATTGAAGCGGAGAACTTTGAAAGTATCCATAATCACAGTGCATACGCCTGTCTTGAAAGGAAAAAATAAAGGAGGGTATTTATGAAAAAAAGTGTTGTTTTATTCATTATTATGCTTTTTATCGTTTCAGGATGTGCGTATTTCGATAAGGGTACTGCCAAAGAAGAACCTGTCCAGCCCAAATTTGAACAGTTAAACCAGGCCTATCATGGGTTCCCTGATGTGCCGGTGCCAAAAGAGCTAAGACTGATAAATGAAAAGAGCTTTGTTTATGAAGCGGCCAATATGAGGGCGGGGGTGCTTGTTCTCAGAGGAAACGTGGATTTGCAGTCTCTGGAAAACTACTTCAAAAGCAATATGATAAAAAATGGCTGGAAATTTGTGAACAGTTTTAAATCTAAGGAAGTTGCACTAAACTTCACGAAGGAAGACAAAACGTGTCATATAAAAATGATAAAGGAGTCGTTTGATGCTGAAGTGGAAATATGGGTAGGCTCCTCTACTTCAACGGTACCTTCTGCTTCAACAGAAAAAGGAACATCGCAAAAAGGAAATGTATTCAAATAAATGGGTTAAGATTCATATAATTGAGAGCATCTTTGAGATGGATATAATCAAGGATGCTCTCGAAAAGGATGGCATTGAATATAGTCTTAAGGAGTATAAAGACACAGCATATGATGGTCTTTTCGTTCTGCAGAAAGGATATGCAGCACTTTTTGTAAAAGAAAAAGACAGGGAAACTGCAATGGTAACTGTTAATCGTATAAAATCATTACCCTATGTGGCATTTTCAAAAGATTGACCTCGTAACATTCCTTTCAAATTTTCGGTTTGTAACATACGTTGGTTCCGGCGGGAAAACAGCATTTATAGAATTGTGTGCCCGGGGGTTATCGAGGAGAGGAAAAAGCGTAGCCATTACAACGACAACAAAGATATTTGCGAGGGAGCCATACGTGTTGGCCGAAGACGGTGCTGAATGGACGAAAAACCTGGGATTCATGAGAATTGGAAAAACTATGAGCCAGGGGAAACTGACAGGGCTGGAATTTGATGAAATTGAAAGGCTGGGGAGCGTATACGATTTCGTTCTCACTGAAGCGGATGGCGCAAAAGGCAAACCCATGAAATTTCCTGCACCCTATGAGCCTGTTATACCCCCCTTTTCAGAAATGATATGTGTTCTATGCGGACTTGATGGACTTTTGGGCAGAGTCGACGAAAAGGTTTTTCGGTGGGAGCTCTTTAGTCAAGCTACCGGCATAGATGGTACTGCCCCTGTTACCCCCCAGGTTTTTTTACGATTTTTTTCGGGTGATACCCTTTTAAAGGGCGTTGACATTGAAAGGTGTACGGTAGTTCTAAACAAATATGATGTGTTGCGGGACAGAGGTTTGGCATTGGAATTAGCAAAAGAGATAATACAAAAAACAGGGGTTCAGAACGTTATTATTGCAAGCTCTTTTTTTAATGTTTTTTACATGGTGCGTAAAATATAAAGCAGTCTTGTTACGATCCTTATGATTTGTGTTTTTTCACTATTCACTATATACTATTCACTATTCACTGTATTACAATGATTTGGCTTGATTTTTAAAGGTAGATTCATTTAATTAGCCCATATGGACCTGGAAAAAAGCAAAATATTATCTAAAACGCTTGCAGATATATACCTTGAACAGGGTTATATCGAAAAGGCGATTGAGATATACGAAAAGCTCTCAAAGAGAGAACCGGAGGATACCTTCTATAAACAGAGGCTTTCATCTCTGAAAAAAGAGTTAAAAGAAAAGGGTAAACCTCAGGGGTTTAAAAAAATCTTACAGAAAAAATTATGGTAGATAAGAGATGAAACAGGGCAGGATTGATAAGGTTTTCAGTCTCCTCGTCAATAATGAGTTGGATGCATGTATCCTGAAAGGGATGGATAATATCTTTTACCTGACCGGGTTCAGGGGTTCCGAAGGGACTCTCGTCGTGACTAAGGGTGATGTGCTGCTCCTGACGGATTTCAGATACATTACCTATGCACAAGAGGTTACGAAAGACGTTAAGGTAATGGAATTAAACCGGAGGGGAAACCTCCTTGAAGAGATTTGCAAGAAATACAGTATTAAAAAAATGGGTTTTGACAGTCTTCATGCAACATACTTCATATATAGCAGATGGAGAGATGCTGTTCAGGGTGTTGATTTTATTCCTATGGATAATGAAATCGAAGGAATACGGAAGTGTAAAGAACCTGAGGAAATAGATGCAATAATGAAGGCGGTGAATATCTCAACGGAAGCTTTTGCGGATGTTTTTGAAAAGATCTGTCCGGGAAAGACGGAAAGGGAAATTGCCAATGAGATTGATTATGCCATGAGAAGGTTGGGGGCAGATTGCCCTTCCTTTGATACTATAGTTGCATCGGGCGTAAGAACTGCCCTGCCTCATGCAATTCCCACGGACAAGAAAATCAAGAAGGGGGAGACGGTCATTATTGATTTTGGTGCCCGGGTTGACGGTTACTGTAGTGACGAAACGTGTACGGTCTCGATGGGTGAAACGAATGGAAAATTAAGAGAAATTTTCACGATCGTTGATGATGCGAGAAGACTTGGATTGGAAAAGGCGAGGCCAGGTATTTCAATTAAAGAGTTGGACATGATTGTAAGAGGGTTTATTGATGATGCAGGATATGGAGAATATTTCAGGCATGGAGTCGGTCATGGAATCGGGATAGCAGTCCATGAAGCACCTGCCATAAATAATACGGGAGAAGGTGTTCTCGAAGAGAATATGGTCATTACTATTGAGCCGGGTATCTATTTGCCTCATGCGGGCGGGGTTCGGCTTGAGGATATGTTGCTTATTACGGAGAACAGTGTGAAGGTGCTTACAAGTATCAGGAAGGATATGCTGAGTATTAGCGTATAGCATAGAGCAGAGAGAAAATGCGCAAGCCTTAATCCTGCTGGAGGCAAGGACAAACACGCATTGCGAAACCGGTCTCGCAAAAAGGCAAATTCCAAATAACAATATCCAAACTGTTTGTGATTTGGAAGATTGGTCAATTGGAATTTGAAGTTTAATAATGGGAGGATATAATGATAGTTGCCACATCAGAATTTAGAAAGGGTCTCAGACTCCTCTGGGAAAATGAGCCGTTTGTGATTGTTGAATTCCAGCACGTTAAACCAGGAAAAGGAGCCGCCTTTGTCAAGACACGCATAAAGAGTCTTATTACGGGCAATGTTCTCGATATGACATACAGGTCCGGCGATAAATTTGAGGTGCCGGAACTTGAAGAGAAAGACATGCAGTTCCTTTACAAGGAGGGCGACAAATACCATTTCATGGATACGAGTACGTATGATCAACTATACATCGATGAGGAGCAACTCGGTAATGCAAAGAATTACTTGAAAGAGGGTATTGTCATTGATGTTCTTTTCTATAAGGGGAGAACAATCGGGGTGGAGATTCAAAATTTTGTTGAGCTTCTCATCGTGCAGACAGAGCCGGGGGCAAAGGGAGATACTGCTCAGAATGCCACAAAACCTGCTCTGCTGGAAACGGGGTATACGATACAGGTTCCGTTATTTGTTAATGAAGGGGACAAGGTGAAGATAGACACAAGGACAGGCCAGTACATGGAACGCGTGAAATAGGAAAGAAATATGCTGATAACGTTTGAAGGCATAGAGGGCAGCGGTAAATCGACACAAATAGTGCTTTTATACAATTATCTGAAGGAAAAGGGATTCGATGTCGTCAAAACGCGTGAACCTGGCGGGACAGTATTCGGAGAAGACTTGCGAAAGGTTTTTCTCCAACAGGATGTCCATATTTTCCCCTTATCAGAGCTCCTTGTGTTTATGGCAATGCGCGCACAGCTCGTTGAGGAGCTTATCATGCCGGCGCTTCAGGACGGCAAAATAGTTCTGTGTGACAGGTTTGTGGATGCTTCATACGCATATCAGGGGTATGGGAGGGGTATCGATCTCGGCATTATCGAGACTCTGAACAGGCTTGTCACGAAAGGTATCAGGCCAAACCTTACCGTTGTTCTGGACTGCAATGTGAGCGAGGGATTCAAGAGAAAGGCAGCCAACGGATTCTCTATGGACAGATTTGAGAAAGAGGAAGCCACCTTTCACAGGAAGATTAAAAGATCATATTTGAAGCTTTCAAAGGAAGACCCGAAGAGATTTTTTGTTGTGGATGGGAAAAAACGGGTTGACGATATACATATGCTGATAAGGGATAAGGTTGAACAACTTTTAAAAAATCATGGGATTTGACAGCATTATCGGCCACGAAAAACAGAAAAGTATGCTCCTCTCCCTGCTGGAGAAGGAACGTCTGCCCCATGCATTTCTTTTTTCCGGCCCGGAAGGGATCGGGAAAAAGAAGGTTGTTTTAGAATTCGCAAAGCACATTCTCTGCGATAAGGGCTTTGCCTGCGGCGTATGTCGCCCCTGCATTAAAATTGACCGTGGCAGCCATCCGGATATTTTACAGGTTGGAAATGAGGAGTCAATAGGAATAGAACAATCAAGAAGCATAAGCAAGGAAGTATACGAATATCCCTACGAAAGCCAGAGACGTATAATTATTATTGACAATGCAGAAAGAATGACCCGTGAAGCAAAAAACGCACTGTTGAAGACCCTTGAAGAGCCGCCGTCATTCAATATCTTTTTTCTTACAACACCATCAGAAAGGGATATCCCTCTCACCATACGGTCACGCTGTATGAGGCTCGTCTTTAGTCCACTCCACAGGGAACAACTCAAAGAATACTTTAAAAGCACTTTACTTGTGAACAACGAGAAAGCGGAACTGCTCTCATATATTTCACATGGGAGTATTGGAAGCGGGCTTTTCTGGACAATGGAAGAAAATTTTTCATTACGGAGAAAGATAGCGGAATTGGTGCTTGGTAAAAATAAAAGCTTCTTAAGGGCAAGCGTGATTGCAGAGAAGGTTGCAAAAAACCAGAGAGAAATGACCATGTTTCTCTCGTTCATTCTTTCGCTTTACAGGGATATATATTGTGTACGCGAGTGTGGTGATACTGCGATGATTGTTAACAAGGATATACGGGAACTTTTAGAATGGGAAAAGATCAATTTGGTCAGGATAAATACCTCGATACAAAGAATAGAGCATACCATTAATCTTTTGCGGTATAATGTAAACAAGTGGCTTATTTTTGAAAATTTAATGTTACGTTTAATGGAGTCAGCATGAAGATGTGCAGCGTAAGGATTGATAAATTAACAGGTATAGTAGAAATGGAAGCATCTGAAGATATAAAAGCCGGTGATTATATAGTCAGTGAGCTTGATAAGGGTGTTTGTCTCGGCGTTGTTATTACTGAGCCGGAGGAAACAAAAAAAACAGGGCTGAAAAAGGTAACGAGGAAGGCCACTGAAGAGGAAATCAAGGAATATATCTCTCTGAAAGAAAAAGAGCAGTACACCTTTGATTTCTGTAGAAAGAAGATCCAGGAAATGCATCTGCCCATGAAATTACTGTGGGCCGAATACCTTTTTGGCGGCACAAAGCTTCTTTTTTACTTTGTCTCGGAAAGCAGGGTAGATTTTCGAGAGCTTGTAAAAGAGCTCGCCAAGGAATTCAAGGTAAGAATAGAATTGAGGCAGGTCGGTGTCAGGGATGAGGCAAAGATTATAGGGGGACTTGGAAATTGTGGAAATGTTTGTTGTTGCAGGAAGTTTTTAAATAATTTTTCTATTGTGTCCATTAAAATGGTGAAAGAACAGAGTCTTGCATTAAATCCTGCAAAAATATCAGGAATTTGCGGAAGGCTTATGTGTTGTCTCTCCTTTGAATACGATATGTACGCTGATTATAAAAAGAATTTTCCAAAAGTAGGGAAGAGGGTGACGATACCGCAGGGTGAGGGAAAAGTTGTAAAACACAACACATTAAGTTCAACGTTAATCATTGAGCTCGACGACGGAAAGCAAGTTGCTGTAGGGCTGAAGGACATAAAAACAGGGTGAATGATGCTTGTTCAAACCAATAGAACATACATTGCGGAGTTAATATATGAGTAAAAAATATTACATCACCACCCCCATCTATTACATTAATGATGTACCCCATATAGGTCATGCCTACACCACTGTGGCTGCCGACATAATGGCCCGGTATAAGAGGATATGCGGATATGATGTATTCTTTCTGACGGGGGCAGACGAGCATGGGCAGAAGGTCGAAAAGGCAGCGGAACTGCAGGGCATTTCCCCCCGCGAACTTGCCGACAGAACGGTGCACCGGTTTATCGACCTCTGGAAGGTGCTCAACATTTCTAATACCGGATTTGTAAGAACGACAGAAGAGAAGCACAAAAAGGTTGTTCGATATATCTTTCAAAAGGTTTTCGAGAAGGGAGATATTTATCTCGGGGCGTATGAAGACTGGTATTGCGTACCCTGTGAGAGTTATTTTACAGATTTGCAGTTGCATGATGGGATACACTGCCCTGATTGTCATAGGCCCACTGAAAAGTTGAAAGAAGAAAGCTATTTCTTCAAATTGTCTCAGTATGGAGACAAATTACTCAAGCTTTTAGAGGAACAGAAAGATTTTGTTATGCCGGAAGCCCGTTACAACGAAGTAGCGAGTTTCGTGAAAGGCGGTTTACGGGATTTAAGCGTGAGCAGGACGAGCTTCACGTGGGGCATTCCTGTACCCATGAAAGCTGACCATATTGTATATGTCTGGTTTGATGCCCTTACAAACTATCTTACCGGGATAGGTTTTCTTGAAGATGATGAATTGTTTAATGCCTTCTGGCCCTGCGATGCACACCTCATTGGTAAGGATATTCTGAGGTTTCACGCTGTTTACTGGCCCAGTTTTTTAATGTCTCTTGGTATTCAGCCGCCGAAGCACATTTTTGCCCATGGCTGGTGGACCATCGAGGGTCGCAAAATGTCAAAATCATTAGGAAATGTGATTGATCCCAATGAGGTGGTAAAACAATATGGTGTAGATGAGTTCCGGTTTTTTCTCTTCAGGGAAGTGCCCTTCGGACTTGATGGTGATTTTTCGAAGAAAGCCATCACACACAGGATCAACGGGGATCTTGCCAATGATTTCGGAAACCTGGTAAGCAGAAGCGTTACCATGATCGGAAAATTCCTGAAAGGTAAAGTAGAGAAACCGGAAACAAAGGGCGGAATTGATGAGCACGTGGAGGAACGTGTAAGACAACTTATCGATGAATACCAAAAGGAGATGGAAGTTTTTTCATACTATAAAGCATTGCAGCATGTCTTCGAGATAACATCGATACTCAACAAATATATTGATTCTGAAGCACCATGGAAACTTGCCAAAGAAGCTGACCCAAGGGTTAAAACAGTTCTCTATAATCTCTGGAATGGTTTAAGGGTTACCGCTATGCTTCTTTATCCCTTTATGCCTGTCAAATCCCAGTCCATTTGGAACGCGATCGGCATCGGCAAAATGATAGAAAAAGTATCGTTCGATGAAGAAAAGGTTTTTTATTGTATCGATGATATGGCTACAATAGGGAAAATAGCCCCCATTTTTCCGAGGATTGAAGACTGACGTGTCCTTTGTATCGTTAAGAAAGGCCCTTGAAAATGTTTTGCTGGAGTACCACTTTGCAGGCGATATCGATGCCTATAAGGTGTTTCATCTCTGGGAAGATATTGTAGGAGGGAAAACAGCTCACCATACAAAACCAATAAGGATTAATCAAAGCATTCTTTATGTAGAAGTCGATGATCCCCTCTGGCTGAGCCAGTTGCGATATATGAAGCTGGATATCATGGATAAGATTGACAGAATGATCAAAAAAGGGGTACTGAAAGACCTCAAGTTTTATCTTAAGACTAATTAATTTGCTGCAAAGCTATCGACCCAAGCAGGTAAGCAATTTACCGTAAAAGGGCCTTAATTTCATTTATAATAGAAAAAATGATGTTTTTTTACAATAAAGTGAAAAACTCCTTGACATTATTGATAGTTATGTTAATAATTCTCATAGATGGTTATTCCTGCGGGGGTTAACACAACAGGCAGAGGCAATTTGCCTGATAATCATATATATTCATACATAATCCAAGGAGGTAGTTGAAAATGACCAAAGCAGAGATTGTAGCAAAGGTAGCAGAGGAACTTAAGGTTTCAAAAGCAGCTGCAGCAAAGGCTTTCGGTGTAATGACCGGTTGTATCGAAGGGGCGCTCAAAAAAGGTGAAAAGGTAACATTCGTTGGGTTTGGCACATTTTCTGTTGCAGATAGAAAGGCCAGAAAAGGCAGAAACCCCCAGACAGGCAAAGAGATTAAAATTGCCGCAAAGAAAGTGCCAAAATTCAGCGCTGGTGCAGCCTTAAAGGCAGCAGTAAGTGGTAAAGCGGTTGCTGCAAAGCCTAAAGCAAAAAAGGCAGCAGCAAAACCTAAAAAGAAGTAGGTCGAGCGCAGCGGGCCTTCGGGCCCGCTTTTTTTTATTGCAAAATCCGTTTGTCTCTATATTGATATTATGCAAAACAAGAAATGGGAAGAAGAGGAATGGGCTGAACACCATGAAGATATTTTTATTTTTCATTCTGATAGTATTTCTCCCTGTCAGCGTTCTTTGCCAGGGCAGTCCTTTTGTCCCCAATGATCCATATTTCTTTTATAACGCAACAGAAAGGCCCGGGTTTCCCGGCCAGTGGCACCTTATAAATAACGCACCCTCCGGGGGCATTCTTTTTACCATCCCTGACGGTGGGACTTCAACAGTGCTGATGAGGAACTCCGGCGTAGACGCCGGACTCCGTGATGCCTGGAAGATGGGATACACCGGGAAGGGAGTGGTCATCGGGATTGTGGACGATGGCGTGGAAGGGACTCATGAAGATATTGCACCTAACTATAAGTCAGCTTTAAGTCGTAACTTCAGTTCAGACAAATCCATTGCCGATGCTGCTCAGGGGCCTATTGACAATGATGACAACCATGGACAGGCCGTCGCAGGGGTAGCAGCTGCCCGGGGAGGCAACGGCATCGGCGGTACAGGCGCCGCACCCTACGCATCCATCGTCGGATTAAACCCATACCCCGGAAAGGAAATCAATAATACAGCCATCAGGGCGTTATATGTAGAATCCTATTACTGGAAGAGCGGTGTTGACCCTCTTACGGGAAAGATCACAGCTAAACCTCAAATCAACATAATGAACCATAGTTATGGTCAAAAAACGCCCTGGAATCTGAACGACGACCTACATGGCTCAGACATTACAACTGCATTGAATCGGACTGCCGGTAACGGTATTATCCATGTCTGGTCAGCAGGAAACGAGCGAGGTATAGCCAATGAAGATACCGGTAAAGACAATGTCCTTACCAACAGTAACGTGATTCCTGTGGCTGCCCTGGGCAGCGATGAGAAATTCTCTGACTACAGTAATTACGGCTCCAATGTCTTTGTCACGGCACCATCGAGCAGGTCAGGCTTGTATTCCGGTTATTATACTTTTGGTATTACGACTACCGACAGAACCGGTGCGAGTTTAGGTTATAACCGTTACTCTACCGAAAATAAAAAAGGTGACTGGACCGATCTTTTTCCGGATTACAACTACACAAGCACCTTCGGAGGCACTTCCTCCTCCGCTCCCCTTGTATCCGGCATCCTGGCTCTTGGCATGGAGGCAAACAAACAAATGGATGTCCGCATGGCAAAGCATGTGCTTGTGCAGACGAGTACCATGGTTGATCCTAATGATGCCAGCACAACGGGTGGATGGGTAAAAAACGGGGCGGGCAACTGGTTTAACCCGAACTATGGTTTCGGCAACATCAATGCAGGCAAGTTTGTCGAAACAGTAAAAAAGGTGGCCTATGTGACCAAACAAACCTCCTACTCGACCGGCACGCAAACGGTCAATGAAGCAATAAAATACCTTGACAATAACAATAATAAGGGCACGAGCAAGGAGTTCACCTTAACAACGAACGAACTGCCTGCTTCACTCAGACAGCCTTTGGAGGGCGTAGAGGTTGATCTCAACTTTACTCATACAAAACGCGGTGATCTTACAGCCAGCATCACCTCCCCCTATGCGACAAAAAGCCGGCTGTTCAACTCCACCAAAGACCTTCCGACTGGCAAACAGGATACTGAAAGTGTCACTAATTTCGGCTGGACCTTCCTTACCAATGCCTTCTGGGGAGAAGACCCCCTGGGTGGAAAAACAAACACCAGCGGTAAATGGACCGTCACTATGGGTGATGTAGTAAACAATGGAGTGGGCACTTGGAATAGTTATAAAGTTACCCTGCTTATGGGAGATATAGTATTCAATAGCACCGAGGGCACTACCACCCAGACTGAAAATATCAAGGCAAGGTCTCTTACAATCAAACAACCCGACGCAGTCTTTAAAAACCCTTCCGGCATGTCTGTTGTTGTGGAAGAACAGGTTCAGGTTACAAGCGGTGAACTTAACGTAAACGGTGCAGTCACAATGTCCAGACCTGCTGACGATGACGACCCGGAAGACGGTATTTTTATCCTCGACGGCGGTATTGTCTCCGGTACCGGCATCATCGACGCCCCCTACGGTTTTTATCATACTGGCGGCACCATCAAACCCGGCAACTCCATCGGCACCCTCACCATCAACGGCGATTATTATCAGGGCGCTCAAGGCAAGCTCTTAATCGAGGTAGCCTCCACGACCAGCAATGATCTCCTTGCCATAAACGGCGCCGCAGACTTGAACGGCATTCTCCAGACCTCATGGTCGGGAGGATATACCCCGGCAATAAGAACAAAGTTCGGGACTATCCTGACTGCTTCATCAGGGATAACGGGACAGTTCACCTCCCTTCTCACCAACATTACCCCCACGGTACTCTTTAAACCTAAGTATGATATTCCCAACCAGATATACCTCATGGTAGAAAGAGACTACACCAACCAGAACCTCCTTCTCTACCTTACTGCGAACCAGAGGGCGGTAGGCTCCATGCTCAATTCTGTGGGGAATACAGCAACAGGGGATCTCGATACGGTCTTACATGTCATAGATGACCTCCCCGCATACGGTCTTGATCAGCTTGCCCCCAGGGGCAGCGAGGCTATCTCCGGTATGGGGATCAGCGGCGCCTCCTTCCAGACAGGGAACCTCTCTGAACGATTAAGCGATCTGAGACGAGGCATACGCGGTTTAAGCTTCACGGGGTTATACTACAGGAATACCGATTTTATTGCGAACGGAAAAGAAACACCCGTGCTGCTTGCCAGTGCAGGTTCAGATCTCACAGGTATGCTCCCTTCAGGAGTAAATGAAAGGTGGGGTTTCTTTGTGAAGGGGAATATTGTATCCGGAGATCAGAAGGACTCGCCCGATCGTACAGGCTATGATTTTACCAGCGCAGGGGTTACAGTAGGTTCAGACTACCGCTTTACCGGGAACTTTATTGCCGGTCTTATGCTTGGGATCAACACTGCCAGGGCCAATGTGGACAGTATGGGCAGTAAGGTAAAAACGAACGGTTATACCCTGGGAACTTACGGGACATACTATGATAATGGTTTTTATATTGATGGCAGCATAAGCTATGGTTTAACAGACTATGACAATACACGCCGTATTGTATTTCCGGGTCTGGACCGTACCGCAACCTCATCCCCTGATGGCAACCAGATTACCGCCTACGGGGGCACAGGATATGAGTTCCGTATGAACAGATGGATGATTACCCCCACCGTGTCCTTCCAGTATACCAAACTCAATACAGACAGCTATACCGAGAAGGGGGCAGGAGCCATAAATCTCGATGTGGACAGACAGAATACCGAATCACTTCAGGGAAACATAGGGGGCAGGATATCCTTTACCTGGCAGACAGATAGTGCGGTCATTATGCCTGGTATCCGCGCCTCATACGGATACGAGTTTTTAAGAGGCAGCCAGAATATTACTTCACGTCTTGCCCAGGGGAGCTCCCCCTTCAGTATCGAGACCATGTCTCCTGACAGGAATTTTATCTCCCTTGGTGCAGGCATTACCGCCTTTACCGTGCGTGATATGTCAGTCTACATAAACTATGATGTCCAGATCGGCGAGAACAAATATGTGGCCCAAAGCGTGAATGCAGGGCTTAGGGTGGGGTTCTGAACTGACAGGAAGCGTCGCGCGTATGTGCTACTTCCTCTTTATTTCGCTCTTCAGTGCATCCAGCAATACCCTGAAGGGGATGTTTTTTTCAACGGACAACCTTTTTACATCTTCAAACTCGATATGGGATTTTATGAGATTCCCATTGGCATCAAAGCCGTTTTTTATTCTTAAGGGGCCGCAGGAGGTTTCGATAGTCTGCATCTCTCTTTTTAGAGTACGCCTCCGGTCTTTTCTTAATCTTATCCCGAAAGTCGTTGTCTCCAGGAACAATGTATCCAGTATCTTCTGGAGTTTTTCTGCTGTTACAGTAACAGAGAGCCTGATCCCGATCCTTCCCTTTTTCATATAAACCGGGAAAGAGAGGACATCGAGGGCGCCAGCTTCCCGTATTTTGTCAGATATTGCCCCCAGATACTCCATTTCCATATCATCAATGTCAGACTCTATTACCCAAACTTCTTCTTCGTAGAGAGGTTCTTCGGTTTTGCCGATAAGGATGCGCAAAATATCCGGTTTGGCGGTTTTGTATGCCCCCATGCCGTACCCTGTTTTTTCAATGGTGAATGGGGGCGCCATGTTTTTGTCCTTTACATAATACCGTACGATAGTTGCACCTGTCGGGGTTGTGAGTTCAAGGGGTTCTTCCAAGAATACGACAGTATACCCGGTGAGGATTTCAAGGGTTACGGGAGGCGGGTTTGGTATGATACCATGCGAGGTCTTTATTGTCCCCCTTCCGTGTGGTACGGGTCCGCAGAAAACTTTCTGAATATTGAAATAGTGCATGCCTTTGGCAACACATAAAAGGTCTATGAGTGTATCGATATGGGAAAGTTCGTGGAGATGAAGGTGATCTTTTGAGGTACCGTGCACTTTTGACTCTGCCTCAAGGATGATATCGAGCATCCCCCTTGCATCCTCCCTTATCTTTTCGTCGATCTCAACGGTGTTTATAATTTCTTCCATCTGTCTTATTGACAGATGGGTATCTGAATCTTCAATATTGAGATGAATGCCTTCAATGATGCCCTGTTTTTTCTTCTCGGGAGACAAGGCCGGAACCGGAACCGGTAGTTTTTCGAGGAGAGTCTTAATCTCTTCAAAGGGCAATCCTGCATTGAGGAATGCGCTTATCATCATATCGCCGCTTATACCGAAAATGGGATCTATATAAAGAATGTTCATAGTCTGTTAATCAGGGTTGCAAAATAGGCTGCACCGAATCCGTTATCTATATTGAAGACTGAAATGGTGGAACATGAGTTGAGCATGGCAAGGAGTGCTGTCAAGCCGCCAAAACTTGCCCCATACCCTATGCTGGTGGGAACGCCAATGACAGGAACCCCTACAATGCCTGCTATAATAGACGGTAGTGCCCCCTCCATACCGGCCGCCACTATGATGACCCGTGCCCTTTTTAATATTTCGAGATTCTGAAATAATCTATGTATCCCTGCAACGCCCACATCATAGAGCTTTTCTGTTTGATTCCCGAAAAAGACTGATGTAATATATGCCTCTTCCGCAACCCTTATATCACTCGTGCCGGCAGAGATCACAAGGACAATGCCTTTCCCCTTAATTGCCTCATCCTCTTTTATGTAGAAACATCGTGCTGCCTCATCATAAGTACCAACAGGAAATGTTTCTTTTAAGGATTTCCCGGCCTTATTGCTGAGCCGTGTAACGAGGACATTGATATCCTTTTGTCTCATGGAGGTTACTATCTCTATTATCTGATGAATGGTCTTGCCCTGCCCGAATACCACCTCTTCCATGCCTTTGCGTACAAGCCTGTGGTGGTCAAGCTTTGTATGGCTCAAGTCTTCAAAAGGGAGGTCTTTCAGTTTCTCGTAAGCCTCGTCAACAGAAATATCGCCATTTTTCACATTTTTCAAAAGATATATGAGTTTTTCGTCCATCATGGTTAAAGCCCGTTTATTCAATCACGAACGCATGTTTCACAATCTTCACGCTCTGACTGTCAATCCCTACCACATCAAATCTTACTTTTTTATCAAAACACTTATGTGTCTTCATATAGAACATGGCGGATCTGATAATACGTTTCTTTTTTGTCGTATTTACCGCTTCAAAAGAGGTCCCGTAAACAGGCGTATTCCTCTTTTTTACTTCCACAAAAACGAGGTAGCCATCTTCCTCTGCGATGATGTCAATCTCTCCAAAATGGTTTCTGTAGTTTTTTTCCAATATCTTATATCCTTCAGCTTTCAATATGCTCACTGCCCTTTCTTCGCCTTTTGTGCCTTCTTCCCTTTTATTGGACAAGGTATTCCTTTACCCCTCTGAATGTTTTTCGATGTATGGGAGAGATGCCATATTCCCTTATGGCAATTTTATGATCTTTTGTCGGGTAGCCTTTATTTTTTGTGAAGTTATAATCAGGATACAGTGTGTGGTATGTCTCCATGATACCATCCCTTACAACCTTTGCGACGATGGAGGCACAGGCGATGAAAAAGCACTTTTTATCACCCTTTACTACCGGCTTGCTCAGGGGAAAACCTTTAATCCCGTAGTTGCCGTCTATGAGGAGAAGGTCTGGCCGGATGTCTGTGTCTTTCAGCGCCCTTTCCATGGAAAGGAGGCTTGCCTGGAGGATATTTATCTGTTCTATCTCTTCGTGGGTAGCAATGCCGATGCCTACTTTATATGCATGTTCCCTTATCCAGTGGAATAGTGAAACCCTTTGCTTTTCGGTAAGCTGTTTGGAATCATTAATGTTTGATTTCTTTTCAGGCAATTCTTTCCAGATTACACACGACGACACTACAGGGCCGGCGAGGGGTCCCCTGCCTGCTTCATCAATGCCGCCAATTAGTCCTGCAAGCTTGCAGCAGTGCATTATACTAATTTGCCTTCATTCATATAGCTTTGTTGTCTCCTCGTCGCACTCCTCGACGTACTATCAGTACGTCTCTGTCGGCTTCTCGTCGTCGCCTCGCTCTATTTTTGAATCCAAATTAGTATTAATCTCTTTTTTCTTTCAGTTTTGCAGCCTTGCCTCTCAGATTCCTCAGGTAGAAGAGCTTTGACCTTCTGATCTTGCTCTTGCTCATTACCTCAATATTTTCAATGAGAGGTGAATGTTTGGGAAAGGTCTTTTCTATTCCTACACTGTATGATACCTTTCTTACAGTGAAGGTTGCCCTTGTATTCCCCCCTCTTTTTCTTATCACAATGCCTTCGAAGACCTGAACTCTCTCTTTATCGCCTTCAAAGATTTTTGTGTATACCTTCACGTTATCACCGATATTTATCTCGGGTAGGTCCAGCCTCATGTGTTCTTTTTCGAGTAAATCAATTGTCTCGTTCATCTTTGTCTCCTCTTTCACCAAATATTCTATCAAGAATGATTCCAAGCGCTACCCTCAGGGACAGGTGATTGTAGTCTCCGCTCCCTTTAACCGGCATAAGCATCTTGTCACATAATTCAACCGTTGTGCCCGTTAACCCCCAGCCTGTTCCGAAAAGCATGAGAAACGGCCTTTCTTCTTTACCGATCATATCCCGAAGCTCATGATACCCTATTGATTTGTCATCCCTTTCCATTGATGATGTGCCGATAATGATAGGGTTGCCGGATATTCTGATTTCTGTCAGCATCTCTTCTATATCGTTACATACTCTTATTTTTTCTAAAGCCACACTTCTCAAAGGGTTATATGTTAAGCCGTATCCATGTTCCCAGTGGTGAATCAATTTTTCCATTATCTTCCTCTGTTTTACAAGAGGAGTAACAATATAGCATAAATCAATACCAAATGTCATGCAACTTCTTGCAATGTCATGTATTTCCATATTTGTTACGCTTGTGGCAACAATATCCCGATTTTTGTCGTAAACCGGGTAGTGGATAATTGCAATATAAACATTATTCAGGGATGTCCTCCATAATCTCTCTCATGAACTTACGGTCTTCTTTGTTGGGCTCAACACGGGTCATCAGATCGGGTCTTTTAAGGATTGTCTTTTTTATTGCCTCTTTCCTTCTCCATTTTCTTATCTCTTCGTGATTTCCCGATAACAGCACAGCAGGGACTTCCATATCCATAAACAGAGGGGGTCTGGTATACTGCGGATATTCGAGGAGTCCGTCCTTCAGGCTTTCATCGCTCACAGATGCTTCATTTCCAAGCACGCCCGGAATGTGCCTTATAATGGCATCTATGAGCGCCAGGGCAGGTATTTCGCCACCGGAAAGGATATAATCACCTATTGATATTTCTTCATCGACAAGGGAAAGCGCCCTTTCGTCTATGCCTTCATAACGACCGCACAAAAGCGCTAAATGAGGATTACGCGCAAGCCTTACCGCTGTTCCTTCATCTAATATCCTGCCCTGAGGGGTAAGTAGTATGTATTTCGGCCTTTTCGTATTTGCATTAATATGCTCCATGGCATTGTAGATGGGTTCTATCTTCATGACCATGCCGGGCCCGCCCCCGTAAGGGGCATCATCACAGGTCTTGTGCACATCTTCAGCGAAATCCCGTATGTTTACAAGGTTAAAGCTTACAAGTCCCTTATCCAGGGCCTTTTTGATGATACTTTCCTGGAGTGGTGATTCAAATATTTTAGGAAAGAGTGTAAGAATTGTTATGATCATTTTATCAATTATTTATAATTTCAGTTTTATGCCTGTTCAATAACGGGATACTATAGCACATTTTTTTTATGTTATCACTTCACATTACAGCAATTATGAATGAAATATCACGTTTTTGCTCTGACTTCAACTGTGATAAATGATATCCGATATTTGCAATCCCTCGGTCTTGGTGATTTTTGTTAAGGAAATGTATCCCTGGAACGAATAGCGGAACATTTTTGGGGCCACCCGTCTTGGCGAAAACGAGCGTCCCCGAAAGGGATGATGTGCAGGCATGAACATCTTCGGGTAGCCTCCGCCCTTGCACATCAAGCGAATTGAGCCGGTGGAACGGGTCAAAAATGTGAAGCTGATGAGTGGAAGGGAACATTTCCTTATGGGGACGTAATTGGGGTCGGGCCAAACCCTTTAAAAACAGTTTTGAGTGTTGACAACCTGTTGCCCAAACAAGCATACAACAAATAATAACGGAATATGCGCCGGAAGAACTTTGCGGCTTCGCCGTTAAACCGTTACCCGAGTCGCGCCTTCGAGCACTGTTGGGACCCACTTAACGAGGAAAAATGTCCCGAAGGGCAATCTGCGCTGTTTGAGGAGGAACGACGAGTTCGCAGATTGAATGCATTCCGAGTTTTAGTGGGTATACAGCGCGCAGTGAAGCAGGGAGGGAAATAGTGTTCCGGTATATCCATATTATCAAGACTGATGGATTAAAACTTCGGCTAATATTCATTTGGCTTCATATTTCATTGTGCTATAGTTAAGTTGTGTGGAACATCGAAAGAACTGACGAAATTTGATCCAATCCGGAATGCTATTTTATTGATTGGTGGCGATAAAAGAGGTGACAAACGATTCTATCAGAAAATGATACCGATCGCCGACAACCTGTATGACAGGCATCTTGAAAAATTAAGGATGGAATCATGAAAACAAAAGTAAAAGCAAGAACAAATAAAAAAGAAGATTTTATTGACGAGTTGGCTTCCATGATGCCTCCTGAAAGAGCAGAAAGGGCCAAAAGGGAAGCTGAAAAGGAAATATTCCATATACGGTTATCTGAATTAAGGAAAAAAATGGGTATTCGCCAGGAAGATGTCAAATCGTTTACCCAGTCGGGTATTTCAAAATTGGAGTCAAGGAGTGACATGAAGGTGTCAACCCTTATAGAGTACCTCAAAAGCATAGGCATGGGGGTCGAGATAAAGGCCTATTCGAAAAACGTTATTAATAAAAATGTAGATGCAGTAACATTGCTGAAGGTTTGAGGAGAAAGTAGCCTTTACGTTTCCGGCTCCACCACAGTCATCGTTTTGTTTATGATATCGATTGAAAGAATGTAGTCCTCAACCATGGGAATTAATATTTCCTTCTCTCCTCTGACCACTATCAGGTACTGAGCGCCCGTATGCATTACCTCTGTAACAGTTCCCATCCCGATGTCATCCTGATTGATTACTTTCAGACCAATAAGCTGGTATTCATAATATTCGTCGTCATTCAGAGGGGGGAGTTGTTCCTCTTTGACAAAGAATTCTTTGTTTATTAGAGACAAGGCAGCCTCAGGGCTGTCAAATCCTTTAAACTTCAGGTAGAAGAAGCCTTTATAGAGCCTTTTGTCTGTTGGTTCAAATGTTACCCACCGGTTATTTTCATTCTTAACTAAAAAAGAGGTGTATTCATAGAACACCTCTTTTTCGTCATTGTAATACTGAAATTTTACTTCCCCTTTAATTCCGTGGGTGGATATTACTCGCCCAACAGGGACATATCCCATTACTCTATGATTTCGAGAACTGCCCGTTTCCTTACTTTTGTGGATGCTGCGCTCAATATGGTTCTCATAGCACGTGCGGTCCGTCCCTGTTTCCCTATGACCTTTCCGAGATCATCCTTGGAAACACTCAGCTCGAAAACGGATGTTTTCTCGCCTTCAATTTCGGATACTTTTACCATATCAGGGTTGTCTACCAAGGCCTTTGCAATGAATTCAATCAATTCTTTCAACACGGCTCCACCTCCATAAGTTATTGGTTTATTTCCTTGAGTACCCCTTCTTTTTTGAATATGTTTTCAACAGTCTTTGTGGGCCTTGCCCCTTTTTTATACCATTCCTTGATCTTTTCTTTATCAAGGGTTATCTCAGCAGGGTCTGTAATCGGGTTGTATGTCCCCACGTTTTCAATAAACCTGCCGTCTCTTGGATACTGACTGTCAGCCACAACAATTCTGTAAAAAGGTCTTTTCTTAGCACCATACCGTGACAATCTGAATTTTACCGCCAAAATTTCACCTCCTATTGCATGAGTAGTTGCTTTGGAAAGCCCTTTGAGCCTCCCTTTGCGAACTTTTTGATCATTTTTTTTGTTTCAGCATACTTTCTGAGAAGCTCATTTATATCCTGAACCTTCGTGGCACTGCCCTTTGCAATGCGCATTCTCCTGCTCCCGTCTATAAGATGGGGATAGATTCTTTCTTTTGCTGTCATGGAATTTATAATTGCTTCAGTCTTTTTTATATCCTTCTCTGCCTCGGAAAAGTTAATTGCCCCCTTTAGCTTGTTAAATCCCGGGAACATGCTGATGATGGATTCTATCGAACCAAGCTTCTTCATCTGTTTTATCTGTTCCTTGAAATCTTCAAGGGTGAATTCGTCTTTTCTCAGTTTCTTTTCAAATACCCTTGCCTGTTTTTCATCGAATACTTCCTGTGCCTTCTCAACGAGGGAGACGATATCGCCCATACCAAGTATGCGAGATGCCAGTCTTTCGGGGAAGAAAGGCTCAAGGGCATCCAATTTTTCACCTATACCAATGAATTTTATGGGTTTTCCTGTGGCGGCCTTTATTGAGATGGCAGCGCCACCTCTCGCATCGCCGTCTAATTTTGTGAGAATCACGCCGTCAACATCCAGCTTTTCGTTAAATGCCCTTGCAATATTAACTGCATCCTGCCCTGTCATAGCGTCGAGGACAAGCAACGTTTCTCTCGGGTTGAGAAGCTTTTTCTGGTTTATCAGCTCCTCCATCATCTCTTCGTTTATATGGAGGCGTCCGGCGGTGTCCACAATCATGGTATCGAAACCGTTCTTCATAGCGTACGCCTTAGCCTCGGAGCATATTTGAAGCGGGTTCTTCATGTTCTTTGAATCAAAGGTACTTACACCTATCTGGGCGCCTATCTTCATTAACTGGTCGATTGCAGCGGGTCTGTAAACGTCTGATGGGACGAGAAGAGGCTTCCTGCCTTTTTTCCTTAAAAATATGGCCAGCTTGCCTGCTGTTGTGGTTTTACCGGAACCCTGGAGCCCTGCAAGCATAATAGCAACCGGCGGAGAACCGGAGGTGTCGAGTGGTTTATTCACCTTGCCGAGAAGCTCGCACATCTCATCATGGACGATCTTTGTGAACAGTTGACCGGGGGTTATGCTGGTGAGTACCCCACCGCCTAAAGCCTTCTCTTTCACCTTGTCGAGGAAGTCTTTGGCGACCTTATAATTCACGTCTGCCTCGAGGAGCGCAACCCTCACTTCCCTTATGGAATCCTTGATGTTATCCTCGGTGAGCTTGCCGTATCCCCTGAGCTTCTTGAATGTACCTTCTAATCTTTCCTGTAATTTCTCGAACATATAGGCTATAAGATAATAAAAAACCGTTGAATAGTCAATGTTAATCATGCGGACCCCATACCCGGTTCAAAGTTCAATGTTCAATTGGTTCAATTTGTCCCATTAGTTGTATTGGTTTTAACCAATAAGACCAATGAAACCAATACAACTAATAATTAGTATGTGGAGATTCAACTATTCACTGCCTTCATAAGATCGGGACAATCGAGGTTCGAGGCAAAGAGATATCCCTGGGAAACGGGAAGCGTTCCTTCCGTACGGTTTAATCCCGACAGCGGAGGGACAATTGCCATCCGAATCTCAGGAGGAAGTTTTGAAGGCGAAAGCGTGCGAAGTGGCGTAGGTATTTACTTTCCGACGATTATAAGAATCTCCGCAAATGTTGCGGAGAGTTCCTCGTCACTCGTAGAGTATAACCGGAAACCAGACACTCTATCGGAAGCAGCGGTGTCCACATTGGACACCGCTATAGAAATCTCTGGAAAGGCTTATGCATCTTTGTTCCGCACGATTTCAATTTTAAAACTACCTTCTGAGATTCAGGCAGCTTGGAGGGTCAATGCAACGATTGCAACGATGTGCCTATTGTCTCTTCCTGGCCGGGAAAAGTTATTGAAATAACGAAGGATGTCCCCACCATTTCTACAGACTGTTTTGAATGGCCCTGTTCCGTAAATGTTCTTCAAATTTGGTTTGTAAAGCAGAAGGGATAGCAAGCATCCGGAATCCTCCGATTTCTATATAATCTTAAAATTGACATGATATACGGAAAGATAAAATAAATTGTTGTAAATAATTTGCCAAGAGATTATACATTATTATATTAACAATTTAAGTTGTAACTGAGAGGCCAGGAGACCATAATCTGTATAGACAACACATGCATTGTTATTGCATAGAGCCACGAAAGAATGATTGATTTGTGGAATTAGTCAGAAACTATAGAATAACTTGTTCTCCCGGCGCTTCGCGCCGCGAGAATCGGGGCAGTTAAGCCGTCAACTCCTTCCCGTCGTTCCGCTTCGGGAGAACAAGGAGTTAAAGACCGATGCCCCTTCGGGGCACGGCTTAACTGCCCCGATTACACCCCAATAGTAAACGCGGATGGTGAAATGAGAATAGGTTTTGCAGATCAGAAACTTCCGGGAAAGCGACACATCTCATTCGTGGAGCTGATTTCTCGTTCCTCGACGTGGCACATAGTGCTTGTGGGCATGTTGCTGTACATTTTGCCCGTCGTGGTCATCAGCTTGAGTGAGGCCCTCTTCCTTTGTGCTGGCAACCCATTGGTGTACTGCGAGGAGCAACCAGCCGGTCTGCTTGAATTACTCTACTTCAACTTTGTCACGATCATAACTATTGGCTATGGAGATCTGCATCCGGTAAGCTGGGGACGCCTCTTCTCGGTAATAGAGGGTATTATTGGTGTAGGAGTTTTTGGGCTACTTGTTGCGGCCATAACAACCAAACTCTTGTCACTTCGTGATAATTCGGTTGTGTTTTCACGCTACGGTTACTATTGTACGGATGAGCAACGGTTTCTCTTAGTCTTTGTGAATACTACAAACACCTATATGGTCAATGTAGATATGACCTCCTATTTCAAGCTTGGGGGAGACTGGGGTGTGAGGCCTCCCATTCGAACACCATTTATCACCACATCTGTGCAGACTTTTTTCCTCGATGAAGAACGGCTGGAGGATATTGTCAACTTGTTGCAGGAGGGTGACGTCTTTCGTTTTGGTATATCAGGTTCGCTGGGATTGTCTACCTATTCGGTGGCTGTCCAGTACCATGCGGACGAAATCGTTGTCATTCCCAATCGCAAAGAGCTCACTCAGTATCAGGGTTTTCACTCCCCAGATTTTCAGTCGGTTGACATATCGCAAATGTTCCATTATCGGCCAACTGGGTCTTTAACCCTAAGTGAGTACGTAGATCGTGAGCGTAAAAGGACGGTGTAACAAACGGATGGAGCCGACTCCTTACAGTCGCGGCTCATCCACTCGTTGAGCCGCAAGGCGAAAGGCAAAGTTTTGACAAAGTGCGATCATCAAAACGTTTTCTGCATCAATCAATTTGAGCTCATTCGTAAGTATGAGTGCGCAGATTGCGGCGCGGTGATGATGTGCAATTGTGACAAAGATATAGGCCAGAAATTCTTATCTCATCAGCTTGCGTTTGGCAAGAGGCTTGAAACGCAGGAAGAAGTTCAAGTTACAGAGGGTTTTATTGGTGGCATGTGTAACGAATGCCGAGGACTTCCCGCCACTCCATGCCCGGCAGCCGCCATTATGGGTCGTACCAGCAAGATTAAGCGTTATTACTGGCGTGAATTAGCCTTCCGTGAGTATGCACTATATGAAGAGTTTGGGGGTAGTCCAGAAAATTACATTTATAAATTAGGAGAAAATGAACCTGAAATCATCCGTAAAGCTCGAACTCAAGCATTGGCCGATATAAAGGCGTTGCATGCTACGAATCCCAAGTACCATTACGATGAGGAATCAAACGAATCTTTTATTAACCGAATGGGCGTCCAGGTACGTGATGTCCAAGGTGTATATATTAATGATAATGACCGGAAAGCAAAGATTGCTTATCAGGGCGAGTTACTTACCGTTGAACAATACGCTGAGAAATACTATGAGGGCCTAGGTTATAAAGCTGTTCGTCTGGAAAGCATGCCGTTTCATGCGCTTTTCAGTATTTTTACATGGTTGCTTATTCAAGATCCCAATGATCCTGAGGTACGTATGGCAGGGTTTGGTGAACGGTCTGCTTATGAAGAGGATCGATCAAAAAACCCAATTTGGGTTCCTCTACCTTCTGACTTTGGCACAAGCGGGTATGCAGACCGTAGGAAAAAGGAAATTGAAGCGTATCTATCAGATATCCAAGAGCACTCTCAAGACCTTCTCTGGCTTTTTGACTACTGGACGCCATATAGCGAAGGATTAAGGCAATATTTATGGGCTCACAGGAATGAGCATGTCCAAAAAGCTCGAAAAATCGTCGAAATTTTAGAGCCTCGCACGACATTAGAAATTATCCATTATCTATTGGGTAGTTACTGGAGTAGATATCTAGGATGGCCTGACTTGCTCGCTTATAACAAAGATGCTTATCTCTTTGTCGAAGTAAAGCTATCAAAAGATAAACTATCTGATGAGCAGCGGCATTGGATTGAAGAAAATAAAAAGCGGCTGCATTTGCCATTCGAAATTTTGAAGGTTCATCGTGTTGCAGCCCAACACCTATAAGGCCTCCCCGTGTCAATAGATAAATCTCTCCTCCAACGAAAAATGTTACTTTTTTTTCGCCCTAACTTACAACTTACCATCTGACTTAATTGCCAACGGCTCCGGCTTTATTTCTTATATCGGTGCAA